>JBCCWF010000273.1:0-8927 GCA_039194035.1 Cyanobacteria bacterium P01_E01_bin.6
ATCCATAAGAGAATCCCCCATAGAGTTGACTGAATATGATCCTTGATCCTGCTGTCATCCCTTGAAATAGGGTGGGTCAAGTTGCAACACATGCCACATATCAGGATAAACTCAGTTTTCTGTTGCTTCCCTTTTTTACGTAGTGTTGGGTTTCACGAATGAATATGCAATCCCCGAAAGAGCAGGGCTTATATCATCCACAATTTGAGCACGATGCCTGTGGAGTTGGGTTTGTCGTGCATATGAAGGGGCAGCAATCCCACGATATTGTCGAGCAGGCGCTGACGATTTTGCAGAATCTCACTCACCGTGGAGCTGTAGGTGCTGAGCCTAACACCGGTGATGGGGCTGGGATTTTGATGCAGCTGCCCCATCGATTCATGAAAAAAGTGGCAGCATCGAGCGGTATTGTGTTGCCAGATCCTGGTCACTACGGCGTCGGTATGATTTTTGGGTCTCCTGATGCCACTGCACGAGAGCACGCTCGGCAAGCGTTTGGAAACGTAGTTGAGAGCGAAGGGCTTCAGGTGCTGGGATGGCGAGATGTCCCGACGGATCATGCCTCTCTTGGCAAAACGGCGCGAGCGAGCGAGCCGTTCATGCAGCAGGTTTTTATTGAGCGATCGCCCTCTGTTCAGGATGAATTAGCGTTCGAGCGGAAACTCTACATCATCCGCAAAATGGCTCACCAAGCGATTCATGCAACGGGCATCGATACCTACTGGTATCCGTCTAGTATCTCCTGTCGCACCATCGTTTACAAAGGGATGTTGACCCCTCATCAAGTGGGTGACTACTACCTCGATTTACATGATCCCGACATGGAAAGTGCGCTGGGTCTCGTGCATTCTCGCTTCAGCACAAACACCTTTCCCAGTTGGGAACGATCTCACCCCTATCGCTATGTTGCTCACAATGGTGAGATCAATACTCTGCGTGGCAACATCAATTGGATGCATGCCCGTCAGTCCTTATTTGAGTCTGACTTGTTTGAGGATGGACTCAAGCGTGCCCAACCCCTCATCAATATTGATGGCAGTGACTCTCTCATTTTCGATAATGCTCTTGAACTGCTGACCCTGTCGGGGCGATCGCTCCCTCATGCCGTCATGATGATGATCCCCGAACCTTGGACAGCTCACGAGTCCATGAGTCCTGAGAAGAAGGCGTTTTACAAATACCACTCGTGTTTGATGGAGCCGTGGGATGGTCCTGCATCCATTGCTTTTACCGATGGCACCATGATGGGAGCAGTTCTCGATCGAAATGGGCTGCGTCCGTCTCGGTATTACGTCACCAAAGACGATCGGGTCATCATGGCATCTGAAGCGGGAGTGTTGCCCGTCGAACCAGAGAACATATTGAAAAAAGGGCGATTGGAACCAGGGCGCATGTTCTTGGTGAATATGGAAGAGGGACGCATTGTTGCGGATGAAGAGATTAAGCAGCAGATTGCCTCGGCGCATCCCTATCAGGATTGGATAGACAAGCACATGCTGTCTCTGAAGGATTTGTCGAGTGGTTCTGCCGTCACTGCCGTCAATCCAGATACCGTAGAGACGAATGGTCATGGGCCTTTACAAGGCGCTGTATCGGAATCCTCAGATGTACCGTTGCATCAGCGACAGAAAACCTTTGGCTACACCTTCGAAGAGCTTCGAATGCTATTGGCTCCCATGGGCAAAAATGGTGTAGAAGCCATCGGGTCGATGGGAACCGATACGCCGTTAGCCATATTGAGCGATCGCCCCAAGTTGCTCTATGACTATTTCCAGCAGCTTTTTGCCCAGGTGACAAACCCGCCCATCGATTCCATTCGGGAAGAAATCATCACCTCTGCTGAAACGACGATCGGGTCAGAGCGCAATTTGCTAAATCCCGTCCCAGAGAGTTGTCATCTCATTGAGTTAAAGACACCTGTCTTAACTAACGTGGAGTTGGCAAAGCTAAAGGCATTAAACGACGATGACCTCAAATCAAAAACCCTGCCCATCTTGTTTGATCCCAAGGAGGGAGCAACTGGGCTAGAAGCTGCGTTAGAGGCTCTGTTTGCTCAAGCGGATGCCGCCATTGAGGCAGGGTACAGCGTGATCATCCTCAGCGATCGCACGTTCAACGCAAAGCTAGCCCCGATGCCAGCGTTGCTGGCCGTCTCAGGATTGCATCATCACCTGATTCGCAATGGAACACGCACCCGCGTAGGACTTGTCTTAGAGTCGGGCGAACCTCGTGAAGTTCATCATTTTGCCGTGCTGATTGGCTACGGCTGTGGCGCAATCAATCCCTATCTCGCGTTTGAAACCCTGAATGCCATGATTCAGCAGGGAGATGTCGTGGGCGTCGATACCCCAACAGCCTGCAAAAACTACATCAAGGCCGTTACCAAAGGGGTGATTAAAATTGCCTCTAAGATTGGTATCTCAACGATTCAGAGCTATCGCGGTGCTCAAATCTTTGAAAGCATTGGCTTAAACAAGGGCTTCATTGACAAATACTTCAGCTGGACGGCCTCTCGGATTGAGGGCGCAGATTTGGCAATTATTGCGCAGGAAGCCATTTTGCGGCATGGTCACGCGTTCCCAAATCGAGAGGTAGAAGATACAACCTTGGATGCGGGCGGCGACTATCAGTGGCGAAAAGACGGAGAGCGCCATTTATTCAGCCCTGAAACTATTCACACGCTCCAGCGGGCGGTGCGTGAAGGAGACTACACACTCTACAAAACGTATGCGTCCCTGGTGAATGACCAAAGCAAAACGCACTTTACCCTGCGGGGACTGCTGGACTTCAAGGTTCGTGAATCCATTCCGATAGAAGAGGTGGAGCCCGTTGAAGCGATTGTGTCGCGATTCAAAACGGGAGCGATGAGCTATGGTTCAATTTCGAAGGAAGCACACGAGTCGTTGGCGATCGCCATGAACCGATTAGGCGGCAAGTCCAACACGGGCGAGGGGGGCGAAGACCCCGAGCGATATACCTGGACGAATGAGCAGGGCGATTCGAAAAACAGTGCGATCAAGCAGGTAGCCTCGGGACGCTTCGGCGTTACCAGCCTCTATCTCTCCCAGGCAAAAGAGCTGCAAATCAAGATGGCTCAAGGAGCTAAGCCAGGAGAAGGCGGACAGTTGCCAGGACTCAAGGTCTATCCCTGGATTGCCAAGGTGCGGCACTCCACGCCGGGCGTCGGGCTGATTTCACCCCCGCCTCACCATGATATTTATTCCATTGAGGATTTGGCGGAACTCATCCACGATCTGAAGAATGCGAACCGAAAGGCTCGTATTAGTGTCAAGCTTGTCTCCGAGGTTGGGGTGGGAACCATTGCGGCGGGTGTTGCCAAAGCCCACGCCGACGTGGTGTTGATTTCTGGCTTTGATGGGGGTACGGGAGCGTCTCCTCAAACCTCTATCAAACATGCAGGATTGCCCTGGGAACTGGGATTGGCAGAAACTCATCAGACGCTAGTGCTCAATAATCTCCGCTCTCGCATTGCGGTGGAAACCGATGGTCAGATGAAAACGGGACGAGACGTAGCGATCGCCACGCTCTTGGGAGCTGAAGAATATGGCTTCTCTACAGCACCGCTGGTATCCCTCGGCTGCATCATGATGCGGGTTTGCCACAAAAACACCTGTCCCGTAGGCATCGCCACGCAAAACCCAACCCTGCGCCAGCGGTTCATGGGCGATCCTCAATACGCCGTCAACTTCATGACATTTGTGGCTCAAGAGCTGAGAGAAATTATGGCGGAATTGGGCTTCCGTTCGATTAACGAAATGGTGGGACGAACCGATGTTTTGGAAGCAAAACAAGCCGTTGATCACTGGAAAGCAAAGGGCATTGACCTGTCCAAGATCCTCTATCAACCCGAGGTTGGCGATGATGTTGGGCGCTATTGCCAGATTCCTCAAGACCACGGATTGGATACCTCGTTGGACGTCACCACCTTGCTGGATTTATGTCGCCCCGCGATTGAAAAGGGTGAGCCGGTGAAAGCCACGCTCCCCATCCGAAACACCAATCGGGTTGTGGGCACGATTCTTGGCAACGAAATCAGCAAGTGCCACTGGGACGGATTGCCCGACGACACCATTCATCTTCATTTCCAAGGCAGTGCCGGACAAAGCTTCAGTGCCTTTGTTCCCAAAGGGGTGACCTTGGAATTGGAAGGGGATGCCAACGACTATTTTGGCAAAGGCTTGAGCGGCGGTAAGGTGATTATCTACCCGCCCCATGGCTCCACCTTTGTCCCAGAAGAAAACATCATCATTGGCAATGTTGCGTTCTATGGTGCAACGGGGGGTGAAGCCTACATTTCTGGCATCGCTGGAGAGCGCTTCTGTGTGCGAAACTCTGGTGTTCGGGCTGTGGTGGAAGCCATTGGCGACCACGGGTGTGAGTACATGACGGGCGGCAAGGTCGTCATTCTAGGCAAAACTGGGCGAAACTTTGCAGCAGGTATGAGTGGCGGCGTTGCGTACATTTTGGATGAAGCGGGTGACTTCTCCACACGATGCAATCCTCAAATGGTGAATCTGGAGTCGCTAGACGATCCTGAAGAGATTCGCGAAGTCTACGATCTCATCCAGAAGCATCTGGATTACACCAATAGCCACCGGGCAAAAGCCGTTCTGGAGAATTGGGACAGCATGGTTCCAAACTTTGTCAAAGTGATGCCTCGGGACTACAAGCGAGTACTCCAGCACATCGAAAAGGCAATGGCCGATGGCCTCAGCGGTGACGATGCGTTGACCGCCGCGTTTGAAGAAAATGCCCGCGACATCAGCCGGATCAGCGGCAGCTAGGTATTGTCAGGGAACACGCAGGCAATGCTCCCTAAGCGGTTTTTTCTTCTCTCAGTGCCATAGAGAACCATTCAGATAATCACCTTCCAGCCATAGTTCTATCAACAACGACCCATGGGAAAACCAACCGGATTCATTGAATATTTGCGGGAAATTGCCTCTGAAGTGGCACCTGCCGATCGCATTCGCAATTGGGATGAATTTCACCTGCCGATGCCGGGCGATCGCCTCCAAAATCAGGCCGCGCGATGCATGGATTGTGGGACTCCCTTCTGCCACACCGGCATGACCATCAGTCGAATGGCCAGCGGTTGCCCCATCAACAATCTTATTCCCGAGTGGAATGACCTCATCTATCGAGGACTTTGGAAAGAAGCGCTGGCTCGGCTTCATAAGACCAATAATTTTCCGGAGTTTACCGGGCGGGTCTGCCCTGCGCCGTGCGAGGGATCGTGCGTGTTGGGCATCAATAATCCTCCGGTGACCATCAAGAATATTGAATATTCCATTGCAGAGAAAGGATGGGAATCGGGCTGGATTACCCCCAATCCTCCGACCCATCGCACGGGCAAAAAGGTTGCGGTGATTGGCTCTGGGCCTGCGGGCTTGGCGGCAGCAGATCAGCTAAATGCGGCTGGGCACTGGGTCACGGTCTATGAGCGGGCCGATCGCCCCGGCGGATTGCTGATGTACGGTATTCCCAACATGAAGCTGGAGAAAAAAGATGTTGTGCTGCGTCGGATCGATGTGCTGGAGGCCGAAGGGATCACCTTTGTCTGCAACACCGAGGTGGGTCGCAATATTCCGGCGGACACTCTGCTCAAAGAATACGATGCGGTAGTGCTCTGTACGGGAGCAACTAAACCCCGCGACTTGCCCATCGAAGGTCGTGATTTGAAAGGCATTCACTTTGCCATGGAGTTTCTCACAGGCAACACCCGGACGGTGATGCAGGAAACTCCGACGGATGACTTTATTTCTGCTGCGGGTAAAAACGTGGTGATCATCGGCGGCGGCGATACCGGAACTGATTGTGTTGGCACCTCCATTCGTCACGGCTGCGCCAGCGTCACTCAGCTGGAGATTATGCCGAAGCCGCCAGAAGAGCGTGCCGATAGTAACCCCTGGCCTGAATGGCCGAAAGTCTACAAGATGGACTATGGGCAGGAAGAAGCTGCCGCCATGTTTGGTGGCGATCCGCGAGACTACCTCACCACGGCCACCCAGTTTGAAGGAGATGACAATGGCCATGTGACAGCAATTCACACGGTGCAGTTGCAGTGGATGCGTGATGATCAGGGACGCTTCACGCCTCAGCACATCCCCAATACAGAGAAGGTGGTTCCCGCTGATCTGGTGTTGCTAGCGATGGGCTTTTTGGGGCCAGAGCAGCCGCTGCTCGATGCGTTGGGGCTGGATCGAGATGCCCGCAGCAATGTGAAAGCCGAGCATGAACAATACACCACATCGATTCCGGGGGTCTTTGCGGCTGGTGACTGTCGTCGAGGTCAGAGTCTGGTGGTGTGGGCAATTAATGAAGGCCGGGGTGCGGCACGGGAATGCGATCGCCACCTCATGGGACAGACTGAATTGCCCTAACGTCCAACCTGACATAACGATTCGGTAGGGACGCACAAGCTAGCTGTGCATCCCTATCGTTTTGTGGAGTATTTACGCCACACCTAATGATTCCTTAATCACCTCTTCTTTAGCCCGAAATCCAACCAAGACAGCGGTGTCATCCTTCACAAATAAAGGCCGCTTTAGGAGCATCACGTCGTTTGAAAACGCCTCCACCCATTGCCCGTCTGACCATTCTTTTTTGTCGTCGCCTAATGCACGATAGGACTGGCCGGAGGTATTGCGCATGGGTTTCGAGCCGAGGGACGCCACCCATGCTTCGATCATGTCTCGGGTGGGGGGTGCTTCTTTGGTGTTGATGAAGTCATAATCAACGCCATTTTTTTCGAGCCACTGAAACGCTTTCTTGCAGGTGCCGCAGTTGGGAATTCCGTATACTTGAATCGACATAAGGGAATCAGCTTCACGATATTATCCAAGCCATTATTTCATAAAGTGCCTGGAGTCGATTTATAAACCTCGTCTAAGGTTGAGATCGTTTGGCACAGGCATTTGGGCAAAGTGCTCGCGCAGCAGGTCGTGGAGAAATCGATAGCGTCCGCCAGTTCGGCGAATGAGGCGCAGCTCCGAGGCATAGTTGAGAAAATGGTCATAGTCCCAAGGGATGGAGCCACTACACCACAGCACCAATCGCAGGGAAAAATGCTGAATGCAAGCCGTACCTCCCCCCCCAAATATTCCAAAAATAAGTGCAAAGGCGATCGCCTGTAAAAAGACAGTAGTCCAGTCAAATGGTTGAGTTGGTAAAAAGTTAAGGGCGGTTGTAATGCCGACGCCACCCACATAACTGAGGCCAGAAACAGTCACTGCACTCTTCGCAGAATCCCAAATGCCTTGGTTGGGCTTTGAGCGGAGCTGAACATCTGCCTTCAGCCCACCAATCAGCCCAACAATCAGCCCACCAATCAGCCCAACAATCAGCCCACCAATCAGCCCAACAATCAGCCCACCAATCAGCCCAACAATCAGCCCAACAATCAGCCCAACAATCAGCCCAACAATCAGCCCAACAATCAGCCCAACAATCAGCCCACCAATCAGCCCAACAATCAGCCGATAACTCCATCGCTGGCGAGAATTTTCTAACCAACTCGACTGCATTTTTTCAATCAAAAATTCTGTCTGACGCTCCGTTTTTAGCCGCTGTGCCAACCAGATCAAATAGGTCCGCGTTTTGATCCGGCTGAAAGCCAGTGCCCCATGGTTCTGCTGATAGGCTTCAAATTGTCCAATGATATAGGCATCAAACACCTCATCTTGAGTTTGTGCAGATTGTTGTCCAAGAGCCGTCACCATAATCGTCAGCATCAGGGATGTTTTGGCTAGGTCATATAGTTCCTGACTCGCGTGAATGGTGTTCCATAAACTCGGACGTTTGACGTCATTCACATATTTCTGAATTTGATCATCGTTCAGCTGCTGTAGCTCCACGGCTCCATTCAAAGCCGTCAGTTGAACGCCCCCTTCCCGAAATTCTTGGGTTCGGCAGCACACCACCGCTTGTCGGTCGGGTTCTCCCTCGGGCAAATAGTCGTTGATGCGCCCCACGCAGGCAATTTGCCGTTCCAGCCCCAGTTCATCCAACCCGTCCAGCAGCGGCAGCAGTTGATGGGTGGCGATCCAGTGCTGGCTGGCCTCAACAGGCACGTTGTATTCATCCTTGAGCTGCTCCACCAACCATTGCTCGATAGGTTGCTTGCTATCCTTCCATGCCGAAAGTTCAAAAATGACTGGGATGGGAGCGGTTTCATCCGTCTCGGCCCGTTCCACCAAGTCTCTCGCCAATTCCAGTAGCGTTGTGGTTTTGCCCGAGCCGGGGTTGCCCAAAAGCAGTAATCGCCCACAAACATCCACCTGGTTAAACACATCAATCAGTCGCTCGGTCGGATTCAGGGTCACGGTTGCCTGTCGAGGCCGTATCAGCGATCGAATCGGATGAAACAATGCCTGCAATCGAGATGATTGGGGGGCTTCTGTCGGAATAGATGGCTTGCTGCGTCGCCCCACGTCTTGGGGTTGGTCATTCCACGCCAACGGAATCAACTGATCATCGTGCAATGCATCCTGAAGTCGAATGTAAACCGTTGTTTTGAAAGCTCGAATCAGCTTGTTACGTTTGTCTTGAGTGTCTGAGTTAGTTGATGGTTCGTCAGCGCTTGATTGCCCTGGTGTCAATCGACTAAAAATGCTCTGCACATTCGCGATGATGTCATCCAGAACTTTGGTTTGAGTCTTCAGAAACGCCAGACCTGCTGCAACCAAAATCGAAATACCGACCGTCCAACGCATTGCTGAACTGTTCATCCATGTTTGCAAGGTTTCAGGCGCGTTATCAGGGAGTGTGGCAACAATAGCAGCAAGAGATTCGATCGGGGCAGCAACGACAGACTCTAAGCTCATAAGTATCTACGGAACACGGCAGGGGCAGCATTATGTCAGGATTCTAACCTTTTCAGCATACATAAGTAGATAGGCATCAAT
>JBCCWF010000274.1:0-8912 GCA_039194035.1 Cyanobacteria bacterium P01_E01_bin.6
GACATGACGGCCATACTATTTCCAGCAATAGGCACCCTAAAATATTTATGGAAAGACCTGAGCAGACTCTATGAAGACTCAAACTGCTCACCAATTAATTCTTAAGCCACGCTTCCTGCAATAAAGTATTCAATGACGCGACACTCTTCGAGGAAGAGGTGAAGGCTAAAGCGAGTTCCCAAAGGACACGTTAATTTGGCAAATTGGATAAAGTTGTCGCGATCGCGCGATCGCACAACATTGATTACCTGATTAAAGTGGTCTCGCAATTCAAGGGTAAGGTTAACGGGCAAATGTTGATGCCCAGGTAACGGGTGCGCCTGAATCACCACCCCCATCTTTTGCTCTGACTCAGGCCGAATCGACATAAACAAGAGCACCGATCGAGGGTTCGAATCGATCGCAAAATTGATCAATTTGATTCGCTGAGGACTTGGACTACTCATGGGATTGACTTCTCGAAAGCTAAGTGCCATGGGTTGAAATTCCAAGTTTCTGATAGCTTCATGGTCGATTGACTCGATCGACTCAATCGGATGCCATCCCCGTTCAACCTGATGCTGAGTCCAAAGCTCCAAATTAACGACAAACTCAGGCACGTCAACCTCAGTCATGCCAAATATCCTCTGTTCATAGAACCGCTGACGCCAATCATCATGAGCAATGAGCCATCCCCACTCTTCAAACGGAATAGCTATCCTCGGAAATGCACACGACATGAGCAGATGAATGAATCGTTCTGCCGCAACCTCAGATATAGCTGGGAGTGGGGCGATCGCCTCACAACTCACATGCTCAGGGCATAGCTGACAGATCACCCAAAAAGCATTGAAGTCCTGAAAAACGTATTCTCGATGAATCTCATACATGCGATCAACGGAAGAATATCGACTTCGATGCTTGATTTGGGCATGGGCTGCATATCCCCAGGCTCTTAGCCATTGCTTTTCGACGTCTATCTGAATCGCAACGTAATAATCGGCTGCCCACTTCGGGATATCAACCCACTCTTGTGGAACAACCATCGCTTCCACATCAATATCGTCTGTTGGAATCAGCACAATCCGTAGACCATTCACCGTAATTGCCGTTCCACTCACGACGTCCCAAAGACTAGACAATGTCTCAGGATGAGGCCATATCGTGGCTTCTGCAGCATAGTTCGCCTGTAACCAGGGCAAAAACGTTTGGCAACAGAGATGATTGAGAAAACTCTGATGTTGGCTAAATGGTGTGGATGAACGATGACTATCGGAACGACTTTTGTCAATTTGCTCGCTCGATAGCTCAATCCACCATTCCAATGGATCAGCAGAGATAAGACTCATGGACACATCCTCCATAGAGCGATTTCCGCTTGCACATCATAACCACTCGTAGCAAGGGAGAAACTCAGCGTCTCTCGAATAACATCCGGTCGCACTCCATCCAAGCATGTATCACGATGATTCAGCCGATACAAAATATTAGGGGTAATCAAGAGGTTCTTGCGTCGATTCATAATGGGCTCTTAACCATTCCTCTAAAAGAGTACTCATACTCCTTATTAGGTCAGGGATGAGGATAATATGCAGCGAGTCCTGACTCCATGCTGCCAACTTCAGCAATAGTGAATCCCTTGCGCGACCCAGCTGCCGAGACACTGAATATTGTTGTAGCCTCATCTGTTCAGCAATGTGGCGCTGAGTTAGATTTTTACCATAGTACAGCCATAAAAGCTGCTGTTGTTCTGTGCTAAGAGTGCTAATTGCGTGCACTAAGCCGTTCGAGAGTTGCTTATGTTGCATCTGTCGATGACGAATCTCGTATTCATCAATCAATTTATCCAGGGGCTTTTCCAAAGGATCGGCGATCGCATCTTGCCATTCTCCAGTACTTCCATCAGCAAACGATACGTTGAGTGAGGCGATCGGCGGATATAGATATGCGCGAACCCATTTCGAGCACAACGTGAGCCATTGTTCAGCTGTTGAGGCATCAATAGCTGTTGATGCCTCAATATCAGATCCATCTAGCTGACGAAGCCGTTCAGCATTATAGAGAGCCGAAACACTCTCCCAGTCAACCAATGAGGAGTGAGAAGACTGAGACAACTCTCTTTGAACTACCGTCTTGAAGCACATCCAAGCAAGCCGATAGCATTCAATCATTTGAGGCTGTTGTCCAGATTGACTCAGTGCTTCCAAGAATACTCGCTTACCAACCCGACGTAGCAGCGTCGGGTTGGTCGAAATTTCAGCATCTTTCCGTTGTCGGAAAATATCCCGCAATAAGCGCGGATAAGCAAGGCTGGCATAGCTTTTTAAACTCGTTGCTCGCTGAATATCATATCCAGCGAGAATTTTATCAATTTCGGCGATCGCGATTTGAAAACAATCTGCTGTGCTAAATACACCCTGGGGCAGTAACTGACGAAATCGGGTTGCACTCCAAAAGCAAGGTTCTTGCAAGTAAGCAGCCAAATGTCCTCGCGCAAGATTATTTTGCTTGTTGACGGCTTGCCCTTGTTGCCATAAAAGGTACCAATACTCCACCCAAAATCTTGCTGAGGTCTGAGGCTCATTCCATTCCGCAATCTGACGCTGCATGCTGCGATACAACCGAGCATCCACAACCCAACGAATAGATGAATCAGATTGAAACTCAATAAATGTTGAAAAGATATCGACAAGTCTCTCACGAGAGCGCATGAATCAAATTTCCCAACAACCTTCTCCAATATCCACAAAATCTTCGCCAATGTTGGCTTATAACGTAAGACGGAAAGAACGTAACGAAATTCTGGGGCGTTCCGCGCCCCAAAATTTCGCCTTATTCGCCTTATGCCTTATTCGCCTTATCTATATTTATAAATACAAACACCAATTCTAAGGCCAGATATCCTTGGTTTCTAAGAAGATACCTAGTATTTCATGACGACTCCTCCCTATTTCTCCGATAAAGAAGGGATGTCACCCTACATAAGGCATTTTGCTAGACTGAGAAAATGTGAATCCATTGGCTGTTCATTAGCCCTTGACGAGCGGATCACAGATGACCTTTGCTGAGGATTCTATTCATGTCGCCGACGTTATTGCTGTCAAAAGAAGTCCCAACATTAAGTTATGCGACAACGCGCGATCGCTTTGACGAAGGCTGGAGGCAACCCCTCTCTACCCTACTCGGCTTAGGTCGTGCAGCCGGTGCAGACTTTGTTGAATTTTTTCTGGAGCGAGGTAACTACATCAGTTGCCTAGCTGAAGACGACGCCATCACCAGTATTTCTCCTCGCTTATCAACCGGAGCAGGGGTCAGGGTATTTGTGACAACACACGATTGTTACGTCAGTACGAATAACCTGAGCTTTACAGGTCTCAAGGATGCCTTAGAAAAGGCCCTCTCCATTCTCGGATTGACGATGCCTTCTCCCAACTCATACGTTCCGGAAATTAACCTTGAGTTGTTCCGCGATTATGCATCGGTGAGAGGCAAAGAATCCTGGTTACCGAACACAAGCTCCATGCAAGAAATGGGAGATGTATTGTTGGGAGCCAATAGCCTCATGGAAAAGAAGGCAGACCATGTCCAATCGCGACGTGCAGCCTATTTCCGCGACTGGCAAGAGGTGCTTGTCGCGGCAAGCGATGGAACTTTTGCCCGCGATATTCGATTGACTCAATCTGTTGGATATAACCTGCTTTGCGCTGATGGTGAGCACCGCTCATCGATTGGCAAGCGGCTAGGAAGCACGGGAGATCCTGCTTTTCTGCGAACCTGGGACTACGCGGAAACGGCAGATGAAGTCGCTGAGTCAGCAGGCAAAATGCTGTATGCCGATTACGTTGAATCTGGAACGTATCCCATCATCATGGCGAATCAATTTGGCGGCGTCATTTTTCATGAAGCATGTGGTCACTTGCTTGAAACCACTCAAATTGAGCGCAAGACAACCCCATTCATGGATAAGAAAGGTAAAAAAATTGCCCATGAGAGCTTGACGGCCTGGGACGAAGGATTGTCTCCCAATGAATTTGGCACCATTGACATGGATGACGAGGGAATGCCTGCCCAGCGAACCTTGCTAATTGAAAATGGCATCCTGAAAAACTTCTTATCAGATCGAGCTGGGTCAATGCGCACAGGACATCCACGAACAGGCAGTGGTCGTCGTCAAAGCTATGCCTTCTCTGCAGCAAGCCGTATGCGCAACACGTATATTGCCCCAGGTGACTATTCGATAGAGGATTTGTTTAACTCGGTCGATAAAGGGATTTATTGCAAGAAGATGGGCGGCGGCAGCGTGGGTCCAACAGGGGAATTCAACTTCGGTGTCGATGAAGCCTATCTGATTGAGAATGGCAAACTGACTAAACCACTCAAGGGCGCAACCTTGATTGGAGAGGCAAAAGAGATTATGAACAAAATCTCGATGTGCTCCAATGATCTCGGCTTGGCTGCCGGATTCTGCGGTTCAGTTAGTGGCAGTATCTACGTCACGGTCGGACAACCCCACCTCAAAGTTGATTCCATCACTGTTGGAGGCCGTTGAGGTCATTATCCACATTACTCATTCACATTAGTTGTTAAGACCACAAGAACCTATGCCCACTGTTCAAGACATTTCATCTCAAGCAGAAGCCAGTGCGCGATCGCTCGGCATCAAAAAATATGACATCTATGGTTCAACAGTGGATGAAAATAGCGTCCAAGTTGACCATGGAGAACCCAAGCAGGTCAAAGCGTCAAACCGCTCCAGCATTATTGTGCGGGTATGGAATGATGACAACACCATCGGCGTTACCTCCACGACTGATGTAGATGATCAGGGCATTGAACTTGCCTTGAAAACTGCCTATGAAGCGAGTGCATTTGGCCCAAAAGAAAACGTGCCCGATTTTAGTCCGGAGGCACAGGCCTCGCTCCAATCCCAAGTATTTGAAAAGCGCCCTCATGCTCCCGTCTCCACTTTGATTGAAACCTTAGTGGATGTTGAGCGACGACTCATGGACGCCCATCCGGCGATCGCCGGAGTTCCCTACAATGGACTCTCTCAGCGCGATATTGACAAGTTTTATCTCAACAGTGACGGAGCACTACGCCACGAGGCCAATGCCTATACTTCCATCTACCTCTATAGCAAAACCGAGCAAGATGGCAAAAAGCCTCGCAGCGCCGGAGCTTACAAGGTAGAGCACAGCCTAGCAAATCTCGACATTGAAGGCTGTCTGAGTGAAGCAGCTGAAAAAACCATCAGCCATTTGAACTATGAGAAAGTAAAAACTGGCAAATACCTCGTGGTGTTTTCTGCTGAGGCTTTTCTAAGTTTGATGGGTGCGTTTTCTAATCTATTTAATGCCCAAAGCATTCTCGATAATCGAAGTTTATCGACACCTGAGTCCATTGGTCAGCAGATTGCATCTCCTCTCCTCTCGGTATTTGATGATGCTCTTCATCCTGACAATGTGGCGATCGAAACCTTTGATGGAGAAGGGACACCAACCCGCCGCATCCCGTTAATCACTAAAGGCATTTTGACGAGCTTTGTCCACAGTGCTGGAACAGCCAAGCGGATGAATACTCAGCCCACAGGCAATGCCAATATCGGGGCAAAAGTCTCCGTTAGTCCAAATTTCTTCTACGTCACCCAGGGAGAGGCGTCAGACCAAGCACTAAACATTGGCACCGCTGAGAACACAATTTTTATCGATAACTTGAGTGCCCTACATGCTGGAGTCAATGCACTCCAGGGTTCATTTTCACTGCCCTTCGATGGATGGCTGATGAATAAAGGGAAAAAAGTCAGTGTTGATTCAGCGGTGATTGCTGGTGATATCCGCGAGGTCATGAAGTCTATTATCCATGTTGAAAAAGAGGCTGAGATTACACCAGGCGGTATTTCACCCAGGGTATGGGTCGATAATCTATCGGTCACAGGTGAATAAGAAACGCTAACGGCTTAGGATGAAGTCTAAAATCCTGGGAGCATCCCTCCGGGGATCTCCCAGGGTTTTAGATTGAGTTTATTTATGCTTATTTACTTAATTCATGGAATGTAACGCTTTAAAGAACACTGTTCATTAGGAGAAGCATGGTTCAACGGATTGAAAAATCGGAAAAAGAATGGAAAGCTCAGCTTACCGATGAGCAATTTCGAGTCACCCGAAAAAAGGGCACGGAACGGGCATTTACAGGCCAGTACTGGGATAATAAAAATTCTGGCACTTACGAGTGTATTTGTTGCGGCACGCCTTTGTTCGATGCTGAAACAAAATATGAGTCTGGAACGGGATGGCCAAGCTTTTGGGCA
Source organism: Cyanobacteria bacterium P01_E01_bin.6 (assembly GCA_039194035.1). Classification (GTDB taxonomy): domain Bacteria; phylum Cyanobacteriota; class Cyanobacteriia; order CAKZMO01; family CAKZMO01; genus JBCCWF01. The sequence goes on from JBCCWF010000274.1 coordinate 6,287, forward strand.
CCCATTAACGAAGAAAATGTTGCCCTTGAAGAAGATCGAAGTCTATTTATGCGACGCGTTGAGGTTCTTTGTGCCGCGTGTGATGCGCACTTGGGCCACGTTTTTGAAGACGGCCCTGTACCGACTGGACAGCGATACTGCATGAACTCTGCCTCGCTCAATTTTGTTCCTAAAAACGATGGTGCTGCTTCGTAACCTGACTGACTGGGTGCAATGTTCTGTGCATAAACCCAGTCCATTCATTGGTACTCATGTGCAGGACTTGCTCCCGTCCTGGCAAAATGACCTGGCATCTGTCATTGTGATTCTGCAACGATGTCCGGTGTCTTTATCTCGATGCACCGTGCGCACAGAACACCAAAAAAACGTGTTGCGCGATCGCTTAATCCATATTGGTAATCTCATCAGCCATCAGCTCCAGACCTTTGGACATGAAGCTGAGCTTTTTGATCCGAAGTCTGGCCTGCCATTGACATCATCACACGGCATTATGCACCTTGACGATGTAGCAGTTGCGCGTCAATCCTTGCGTTACTCTGTCAGCACCCAAGGACTGTGCACTTATCTTGTCCATCCCATATGGGGCAACGCCGTCTACCCAGCAACCCTTATTTCAGATGCTCCACCCATCACGGTGCAGCGTATTTTACGCAACCTCGTTCTTCCCAGTGGGTATGCTCATCAGCTATCGATAAATGAGACGATGCACGCTTCTATGCATCACGCTGGATTAAACCACCACGAAGCAAAGATTCCGACAACTCTTATATCCATCTCATCACAGTTTTCTGAGCAGTTGAAGATGTATTATGACGTCTTATTGAGTCAGGCTAATGCCATTCAGGGGATGGCTCCTGTTCATCAAATGAGCTGCCCCTAGTCTGACAAAGAACGGGAGCGGATAAGTAAGACAGACTTTACAGGGCGCTGAACCGGCGTTCTTTCTTCATCAAACCGTCCATAGTGCATCGTGCCATCCACATAGAGAGCAGACGAACTTCCTCCGTCTAGGTTTAGCGCGTCGCGCACACCGAGAGATGAGAGAAAGTCGGCCAGCTCTGGCAACGACATTCCCGTGCGATCGCCAACCTCGGGGCGTTGTGCCGCCATGGCCAAGACGATTTCTCCAGTCTCCGTTATCCCAACAGCACTCCGAGCATTGGGCGACAGACTTCCGATAGCATCCCGAATAACGTGACCATCAACTCCATAGGAAAGAAACCCCTCTTCAACAGATTGCAAATTGGGCAACAATCGTGGCCCTCCTCCAACTGCATCGTGAAGGATGCAGGATGGAGAGGGAAGATCATCGCGATGAAACGCAATGCTAAATGATGGTTGTCCAGAACAGGTCATGTGACGAAACTCAGATCGATTTAGAATGGCGTCCAAGTAAGAAATTAAGTCTGGATTGGAAACCAGACGAGAATTATCACGCGGATCAGCAACGATCGCCCCGTCAATCGTGACATACGAGGTCGTTCGTTGATTATTTGGATCAAAGAAGCCCGCGTTGATAGCGGCGATCGCCCCCGAAGTCTGTGCGTGTTGCTCAACGGTCATTAGTTCATCAGCAAGTAATATCGTCATGTCAACGGAGGATGAATCTGGAATCTGCACCACGTGAACCATGCTGATTGGCAAATCATAGCGGGTGTAGCGGAAAACCGAGCCACTATTTTCCCGCTGATTCGTCAATTCCTTTCGACCCTCGTCGGATGGGCTTGGCTCAGAGCTGTGGGCATCAGATGTAAGATTCCATTTGCTGACAGCGTCGGTTCCTTGGGAATGCAGCGTGTCCTTCGTACAGCCCACAAGGCTCAGTATCGCCAATAGCATCACATTGAAGGATGCCTGTATCCCTCCGATTCCTGGACTCCACCTTTTCATTTGCCGATATTGCACTCTAGAAGGCGGCGGAAAAAGATGTTTGTCATTTTGGCTCCAAATGGTGAGTTCCACCATCGAGCAGGTAGACACCCTTCGGGAGCAGTCCCTGAATAGTCCAGCTGATCACATTGGAGCCAGGTGTCGTTTTCATACCAGCCAACACGCCGACCTAATCGAATAATAATGTCTTGATCTTGGGCGATCGTTGTGTCGATGGTACCGCCTTCCTCTTTGTAAATTCCAAGCTGCACACCAAACCCATATCGCCCATTGCTGTAGCTCTGCCAAAGTTGATCAATCACGCGCAAATCATTGCACGACATTTGAGCCACCTGCTGAGGTTCGAGCACTTCAAGATCAGATTCTCTCGTTAGATCAAGAATAATCCGAATGGTCTCGTCGTCTGCGTTTCGCCAGTCCCCTGCTTCTAACATGTCTCGCAACGTGCTGTAGCGATAAACTTCAGCCGTGAGCAACATATCATGCTCCAATCGAGTCACCCGCTTGGTGAGTTCTTCGACTGCAGCCAGAACACGGGGAAGCTGCTGAAGCTGTTCTTCCAAAGATGGCAAGCGATCGCCAAGCTCAGATTGAGGCTTCAGACTTTCTGATAATGGTTCTATTTCTTCCACGACTTGGATGCCTCTGAAACGCTCTCCCTACAATAACAAGAGAACATAAATCCATGTCGGAATAAAATTAAAACGATGGTTTTGGTCAATGGATTGGCGATCGC
>JBCCWF010000275.1:0-8897 GCA_039194035.1 Cyanobacteria bacterium P01_E01_bin.6
AAAAAATCTTTTTTAACCCCAAACCCCTGTGGGGTGGTGTTTTTTGCCCTGTGTCAAACCCACAGCTCCCAACCTAAACGAGATCTATATCTGCTCCAAGCTAAAATTCCTCAGGTCTCCCCCGTTGTGTGGATGAGTCCATCACGGGTCATACAATCTATCCCATCACTGTTTGAACGATGCCATCTCCTAGCTCTTCACCAATCTGGGTCTCTAGCCAAGACTATGCACGCCAGCTCATTACTATCGTGGCGATCGCCAGCACCTTTCTGTTTAACATCTGGTCCAACCTCTTCCCCATCAATGGAGAGAATATTGGCAGCCTTTCCAACTCACTCTTTCAGGATGTTTTGATCATTCCGGCGAACTACGCGTTTATTATCTGGGGACTGATTTACGTTGAATTGTTAATTTTTGCAACGTATCAATTACGCACGACTCAATCAAATAATCCCCGACTGCGTCAGGCAGGATATTGGCTCGTTGCGGCTTGTGTTACTCAAAATATCTGGGTTGTGCTGTTTTTGTTGCGGCAGTTCAGTTTGTCTGTTGTCGCAATGGCAGCCATTCTCATCAGTCTTGCTATCTACTATTGCAACCTAGACGTTGGGGCAGCAGATGTACCGAAAAAAGAAGTGTGGCGTGTCCATCTTCCCGTTAGCATTTATCTCGGATGGATTTCTGTCGCATCGATTGTGAATGTTGCGATCGCCCTCTATCGCATGAGCTGGAAGGGGTGGGGGCTGTCTCCTGAAGCATGGACGATTGTCATGATGGCGATCGCCACCTTCATCGGCATCTGGATTTTGATTCAGCGCGCGGATGTCGTCTATCCACTGGTATTAGTATGGGCATTTGTGGCGATCGCCATCAAGCACGCAGAGAAACCTCTCATTGCAGGAGTTGCCTTGAGTTTAGGAACGGTATTAGCGCTCTTTTCAGGGTGGCAAATTATTCAACACAAGCAACACCACCCCCCTCAAACGACCAATTCGCCTTAGAATCTTTCAAAGAATGGCTTATTGAACATGTTGGAAAACCATTCGGTGCGGCAAGGGCTTCTCGCTGGCTCTGCATTCCGGCTAACCATAGGCTCTGACCATAGGCATACCTAAATCGAGAGAAAGGATAGGCATGAATATTCAAGACGGATTTGTCGGCACGGTTGGGAATACTCCACTGATCCGGCTAGAGAAACTAAGCAATGAAACCGGATGTAATATCCTAGGCAAAGCTGAATTTCTCAACCCCGGCGGATCGGTCAAAGATCGGGCAGCACTTTATATCATTAACGATGCGGAGAAAAAAGGGCTACTGAAACCTGGCGGCACAGTCGTAGAAGGAACGGCAGGCAATACAGGCATTGGGCTTGCTCACATTTGTAATGCAAAAGGGTACAAATGCCTCATCATCATTCCTGAGACGCAGTCCCAAGAAAAAATGGATATGCTGCGAATGCTAGGAGCAGAAGTTCGCCCGGTGCCAGCAGTTCCTTACCGTGACCCCAACAACTATGTAAAACTGTCGGGGCGTGTGGCCGCTGAGATGGATAACGCCATTTGGGCCAATCAGTTTGACAACTTGGCAAATCGACAAGCCCATTACGAAACAACCGGGCGAGAAATTTGGGAACAGACTGACGGCAGCGTTGATGGCTGGGTTGCCGCAACAGGCACTGGCGGCACCTTTGCCGGAGTGTCCCTATTTTTGAAAGAAAAGAACCCCAAGATCAAGTCTGTCTTAGCCGATCCCAAAGGGAGCGGCCTCTATCATTTCGTCAAAAGCGGAGAGATTAAGGTGGAGGGTAATTCTGTCACGGAGGGCATTGGCAACAGCCGCATTACGGCCAATATGGAAAATGTCCCCATTGATGATGCCATTCAAATTGATGACCACGATGCACTCAGAATCGTATATCACCTATTGTACGAAGAGGGGCTCTTTATGGGAGGGTCCGTTGGGATTAACGTAGCCGCTGCAGTCGAGTTAGCAAAAGAAATGGGGCCAGGACACACCATCGTAACGATTTTGTGTGATGGAGGGGCTCGCTATCAGTCTCGGTTGTTCAATCGAGAGTGGCTCACCACAAAAGGCTTTGACCTAAATCGGATTGGTATTGCCTGATTCGTCGATGGCAGAGTGAAGAGTAAGGTGGAGCATGTGGCCAAGTCCCACAATGGAACAATGATTCGGAATCGTGATGCTCCGAGGCGCATGATTCTTCACTAATCCTGTACCTCAAAGGGCTTGTATTTTAAGGCGGGATTATGGGGCATGCAGTCCCATAATCCCGTTCCATTCTTCCAGGCTTACGTGATAAGCCCCTTTAGGCAAAGCTTGCCATACAGTAAGGTGAGGTCGTGTATGTGGTTTACATTCCCTGGCTTTCGATGGACGCATATTGGTATCAGTATGCTCATCGGCAGTCTGGTCGGAGGTGTGCCAATGAAAGAGGCGATCGCCCAACGGCATCCCCTTCCCAATCGTACGTTAAGTCCATCCGTGATCGAATCTGGTCTTGGCAGTGCGACTGAGTTTTCTCCTTGGCAAACTGTTCCTGCAGTCAATCAGCTTGACCTGATTAGTCAAACGAGCTGGGAATATCAAGCACTCTGGTCCATTGCCGACACCTATGGCCTGGTTCTCGATGAGAGTGTTCCGAGTGGAACTCAACAGCCGCTGACCCGATATGAATTCGTGGCAACCCTGCAATCGGCGATCGCTCAAATTGAACAGCAACTTAGCTCTGAAGAGATTTACATCAGTCGTCGAGATTATGTAACGCTGGAACGGTTGGTCGAACAATTTGACGACAGCATTGCCCTCCTGTCCCCTCGCTTAACGGATCAAGAAGCACGCGTTGCTGGATTAGAAGCCGCTCGCTTTTCTCCCTTTGCCCGACTGCGTGGGGAAGCTGTGATTGCGCTCACCGATCAATTCGGGGGCGATCGCTCTGTCGAAACGACACTCCAACATCGATCGCGGTTGACTATTGAGGCGAGTTTTAATGGTCGCGATCGCTTCCAGACTCGGTTAGTCGCTGGCGGAACCCCCTCATTGATTCAAGGTGAGGGCGACGAAGATGAGCCCTCAAACGAAACAGGCGAAGGAACCCTGGTTTCTTCCCTTGGAGGAAATACAGACGAGCAAATTGAATTAGACTGGCTCGTTTATGAATTCCCATTAGGGAATCGGGTGAGTAGCTATGTCAGCGCCACTGGTGGAATGCATCATCACTATGTCAGCACAACAGCTAATCCCTATTTTGATGATGGAACAGGAGGGAACGGCTCAATCTCAGCATTTAGCCAGTTCAGCCCCATCTACAGCATCGGAGGAGGTGCTGGCATTGGATTTGATGCCATTCTAGATGCCAACGATCGTGTTGCTTTGTCAGTTGGGTACTTAGCTGATAATGCAGCAGACTCCGATCAGGAGAGTGGTGTCTTCAACGGTGACTATGCCCTGCTTGGACAAGTGAGCGTGTATCCAACGGATCAGCTCCAAGTTGGAGCCACGTATGTCCGTGGTTTTCATTCTCGTGGTGAAGCCATCTTTGATTTTGACGGCGATGAGTCACTGTTCATCGGCTCAGGGTTTGCAAATCAAACGCATACAAGATTGAATACATCCGCAACGACTGATTCCCTTGGGTTACAAACCTCCTATCGAATTAGTCCTAGCATCACGCTCAATGCATTCGCTGGATACACCGATATTCAGTTTCAAGATGTGGGCAGCGGCGATATTTGGTACTACGGCTTGGGCTTGGCGTTTCCTGATTTGCTGCTACCGAACAGCCTTGCAGGCATCCTGGTTGGTGTTGAACCGTACTTGGGTGGTGTCGAGGGAACATCATCGATTGATATTCCCAATGCAACGTCACTGCATATCGAAGCGTTCTACAAACTTCAACTTACCGATTCTATTTCCCTGACCCCTGGACTCATATGGATTACAGCACCAAACCAGGGCGATCGCCCTGGTTTGGTCGTGGGCACGTTTAGAACAACCTTCCGCTTCTAAGCACACACAACTTGGAAAACTTCTCAGATTCACTACGAAGAAATAAGTGATTGAGGTGCGCTGAGCGCACCTCAATCACTTATTTCTTCGTAAACTTTGCCAAGTCGTGTGTATTTCGACAATTGAGATCGTCTGCTTACCTTCATGCTAGAAGGTTTAGAGTTAGACATCCTTCTCAATAGCAGTTAAATTTCCATAATGAGAATTGCTGGTAATCAGAACGAAGTGTTATTCTGAATACCGAAAGAATAAGAGAGACGAAAGCAACACCAAGATCTCAGTGCTCGTGCGATGTAAGTTAAACCTGCGCAAGGGATCTATAGGTAAACGACACAAGAGCTTATCGCCTCTCCCCATAGAGTGGTATACCACCATGGATTAAGGCTTTTAAATAAAACAGTGCGACGTTGAATAGGTGAAATCCTAACAGTTAAGTTATCGCTGTTAAAGTATTTGGCCTGGTAATTTTTCAAGCACCATTTCATATTCATAGTCCTTCTCCAAAATATCGAGGATCTATAAAAAATGATTGATTTCTCTCTTGATAATTTCAATAACCCTGACTTTGATACAACATTAGTCCCCTCTTCTGACCCACAGGCTTTGGTTCAAGGTCTAGGTGTTACTGGCAAACATCTTGTTTTTGTGGATGAAAGCGTTAGCCGCTTGGACGAAGTGATTCAAAGTATACAGGATGCCACGGTTGTGATTCTGGCATCAAATGATAATGGTGTTGTTCAAGTAACAGAGACTTTACAGAGTTATCAGAGCCTAGATAGTGTTCACTTTATCGGTCATGGTCAATCCGGTACTATTCAACTTGGGAATACTCTTCTCAACACTACAACATTGGCAGAACATGCCTCCATCATAGATACATGGAGTAATGCTCTCTCAGAAGACGCAGATCTTTTATTCTACGGTTGTAACGTAGCCTCTGGTTCTGTTGGAATAGACCTCATCAACCAACTACACGATATTACCGGAGCAGATATTGCCGCTTCTGACAATATTACTGGGGCGATCGCTTCGGGCGGAGACTGGATATTTGAAGTTACGGTTGGTGAGATTGCCACAGAAGTAGCTCTGTCAAACGATTTCATGGCAACCTATGATGCTACATTGGCTAGTCAATCTGTTCTATTCGTTGCTGGAGATATCGCCTTAAGTGAATCTGATCTGGCATTACAAGCACGACTAGAAGGGTTGGGGTATACCGTAACCGTTCAAGATGATGGCCTGACTAACAGTAGCGATGCTGATGGACACAATCTTATCTTTATTTCTGAATCTGTCAGTTCGTCACGAGTCAATACAAAATTCACCAACACACCAGTCCCAGTTGTAGTAACTGAAGGCTTTCTTTTCGATGATTTGGCTTTAACAGGAGATGTGCGAAATGTAGATTACGGTATTCGCAAGACTCAGACAACGATTGAAATTGTAGATGCCGACAATCCACTTTCTGCAGGGTTAACTGGAAATATTGCTGCATTCACAGAACCTAGCAAAGTAAATTGGGGACAACCTAGTACCGACGCCCAGACGGCTTCAATTCTGGTTAATGATGGCGATCGTGCTACGATTTTCGGCTATGAACAAGCCTCAACTCTTGCAAATGGTATAAATGCTCCATCCCGACGCGTAGGGTTCTTCCTTGGCTCAAACGCTCAACAACTCACTGACGAGGGATGGCAGCTTTTTGACGCAAGCATCAGTTGGGCAACTGATGAGACTCCACCACCAACTGATACTGAAGCTCCTACAGCAACTCTTGCGGCTAGTGATATCACAAGTAATGGTGAGACCACCTATGAATTCACCGTAACGTATGAAGATGCCACCGCAGTTAGCGTTTCAAGCTTGGGCTCTACTGATGTGCGCGTTGTCGGGCCAAATGGTTTCAATCAACTTGCTTCATTTGTAGATGCATCTCCTAACACTGATGGCTCTCCCATAACGGTAACCTACCAAATCTCAGCCCCAGGAGCAGAGTGGGATGCCAATGATAACGGAACCTTCAACATTTCCCTAGAAACCAGTGAAGTTGAAGATAGTTTAGGAAATACCAATGATGCTATTGTTTTAGGCCAATTTGACATCAATATTAGTAGTGCACCAGGGATTCTACAGTTGGGCGCAACAGAAATAAGCGTGAATGAGGGGGCAGGTTTTGTCACACTCGAATTTCTGAGAACAAATGGCAGCGCAGGAACCGCAACGCTAGATTATGCAACCATTGAACTAACGGCTACTCCAGATGTAGATTATCCAAATACAATTGAGACCATAACATTTGCACCTGGTGAAACTCGTAAAACAGTTGATATTCCAATCGTTGATGATAGCGATCTCGAAACAGATGAAACGTTTGGTATCGGCCTCACTGGTGGTAGTGGAGCTATTTTGGGTGCACCACGTACAGCTGTAATCACAATTGTGGATGACGATAACCCTCCAGCTTCATCTGCCAATATTCTTTTTGTTGCAGGAAGTGCAACATTGAACGCGTCAGATCAAATTATTCAACAACAGTTTGAACAGCTGGGGCATAACGTTATTGTTCAAGATGACGATGTCAGTAACCTGGACGACACCATTGGAAATGATTTGGTTTTTATTTCGGAATCTGTTAAATCATCCAGAGTACGTAATAAATTTGCACCTGCGACTATCCCAGTTATATCGGCAGAGGCCTTTATTTTTGACGACATGGGGTTAACAGGAGGAAGTCGGAATAACGACTATGGAACACTTGATTCAAAAACTAGTCTGACCATTAATCAAAGTACTAATCCTAGCCTAACAGCCGGTTTGTCTGGAGAAGTTGCTGTTTACGATGTTGCCAGTGAGATAGCTTGGGGTAACCCTAACGCCAATGCTTTTAAGGTTGCTAATCTTCCAGACAACTCCAGTCAGGCAGGCATCTTTGCCTATGATGAAGGCGCAGCCTTAGTTAATGGTGATATCGCCGCTGCCCGCCGTTTGGGCTTCTTTATCGGCTCAGATGCCCAAAATGTATCTGTTGATGGATGGAAACTGTTTGAAAGTACTGTGAATTGGGCACTTGGAACTCCGGATGATATTTCTCCAGGTATCGCGTTCACGTCGTCAGAGATTACAACAAACGAGGGAGATGGAACAGTTGATATTACGGTGAGACGGTTTGGGGATAGCACAGGAGAGGTTCAGGTCGACTATGCAACAACAGATGGCTCTGCACAGGCAGGAACAGACTATACAGAAACATCTGGAACATTAATTCTGGGCGATGGTATAGAAACCTCAACTATTTCGATTCCCATCTTAGAAAACACCCTGCTCGAAAATTCTGAAGAATTAACCCTTCAACTCAGTAATCCAATTGGGATTGCTCTAGGCGATGTTGACACAGTAACCCTGACAATTCTCGACAACGATGTTGCGAATGGAGACTTCGTCAAGGAAACAATCCTATCTGGACTGAACCTCCCCACAGCATTTGATTGGACACCCAGTGGTGACACACTGTTCATTGCTGAGAAATCGGGACTTGTAAAAGTAGCTCAAAATGATAACGTCCTCACAACTCCATTTATCGACCTCCAAGAGCGTGTCAACACTGCTAATGATAGAGGGTTGTCAGGAATTGCTGTGCACCCTGATTTTGCAAACAATCCCTATGTTTACCTGGCTTATACCTTTGATCCACCAGAAGTTCAAGGGAGGGGAGGATTGTCCGGTCCTGATGGAGCAGGCAATAGACCTGCACAGGTTATCCGTGTCACAGCTGATCCTAGTACAAACTTCACAACAGCCTTACCCAATAGTGATGTTGTTATTCTTGGCAAAAACAGTACTTGGGCAAATACGACTGAGGGCAATAGCACAAGCAATCTAGATCTACCCCCATCTGGAATTACAGAAGATGGTGAAAATATTCCTGATTACATAACTACAGATAGTACATCGCACTCTGTTGGGAGCTTACAGTTTGGTATCGATGGCTCACTATTTGTTAGCACCGGAGATGGTGCATCATTTAACTTCGCGGATCCTAGAGCCATTCGAGTGCAAGACATTGACAACCTGTCGGGTAAAATACTCCGTATTGACCCAATGACTGGGGAGGGACTAAGTGATAATCCATTCTTTGATGACGATGTCAATAGCAACCGCTCCAAGGTTTATAGCTACGGCTTTAGAAATCCTTTCCGGTTTACAATTCATCCAGAAACCAATGAACCATTTGTTGGAGATGTTGGATGGACTCAATGGGAAGAAATTAATACTGGTAGAGGGACTAATCACGGTTGGCCTTACTTTGAGGGAGGTAATGGGATTAATCTTCAAACGAACGAATACGACCAATTACCTGAGGCTCAGGCGTTTTATTCCAGTGGGGAAGACGTTGAAGCACCCATTTTTGCTTTAGATCACTTCGGATCAGATCGTATGCGAGCAATTATCATGGGTGACTTTTATGATGGTGGGAGTTTTCCTGCCATTTATGATGAGGCACTCTTCTTCAATGGTTTTAGGGACGGCGATATTTATTACATGTCCTTTGAGTCCAATGGTGACGTGCAGTCTGTTGAACTTTTTGAACCAGAGACACCTGGCATTGTGCAAATATCAACTGGACCTGATTCCTACTTGTACTTCCTCGATTTGTTTAATGGATCAGTAGGTCGTTGGCGGTTCCAAAATACATAGATTTTTGCATATGCACGTTAAAGAATAGGACTCATTAGCTTCTATCCTTCTTGTTGCAAAGGTTTCCAAACAATCGAATTATAAGGCTGACTCGAATGGACTATAACTTTGTACGTTTTCGTGAAGCCCTAAAACATACGTAGACACGACTTGGTAATCTTCTCAAATCGACGACG
>JBCCWF010000276.1:0-8873 GCA_039194035.1 Cyanobacteria bacterium P01_E01_bin.6
CGCCCCTCTATTGGTACTTTGTTTTCTAGCAAGTGCCTTATTCCTCATATTCGGTGTTGATTTCGATGTCGAGGGTGTCTTCGTCAATGTGGACAAAAAGGATGTTGGGACGACAGCAAACCTGGCAATCTTCGATGTAGCGTTGGGAGAACCCAGCACTGATGTCGATGAAGGTGGTGCTGGATTCTCCACAAAAGGCGCAATAGTAATCAGCCGTGTTTTGCATGATGTGAGGTCTTTTGATAGATGCGCTTGGGTTTGCAGAAACATGCTGAATCATAGGCCATAATAACGGCAAGTACTAGATCCTCCATTCGCTCTCCATGTCAATATCCCAAGACGTTTTAATTGACGTCCGCGACGCCGTATTCGGTCTAAATCGCAAAGAACTCGAACCGTTGTTTTGCTAATGCACCTACGCGCTATATGACAAGAAGAACTTGTCAGGAATTTTAAAGATATGTTGCTGTGACCCGTGAGAGAGATTGAGGAACGAAAGCGCCAGGTGCTCCAGACACTAGAATAAGAAAACCATGCGCTGACTGCGCTGACACCCCTAATCAGTCTTATGGTCTACACTCCAAACAAGACTCTAACCTTTGAGGAATTTCTCAATCATTACGGTGACAATCCCACCTACGAACTCATTGATGGAGAACTCCGGAATATGGAACCAACCGGATCTCATGAAATCATTGCCGGGAAAGCATCTGGACGACTCTTCGCAGAAATTCTTCGCTTGCATCTATCCTGGGCCATTCCTCGCACTTGCCTGATTAAACCTCCGGCCACTGAGGCCACAGCGCTTCGCCCAGATGTCATTGTCCTTGATGAGGAATTACTCCCTAAAGAACCTGTTTGGCAAACGGAACCTGTGATCACCTTGGGTGAATCCATTAAGCTTGTGGTGGAAGTGGTCAGCACCAATTGGCAGGATGACTATGCACGCAAAGTTGAAGAATATGCCTTGCTCAATATCCCCGAATACTGGATTATTGATTTCCGCGGATTAGGAGGCATTGCCTTCATCGGCAGGCCAAAGCAGCCGACGTTCACTGTCTGTCAGCTTGTAGACAGAGACTATCAAAAGCAGCAATTCCGGCTCGGTGAACCTATCCAATCTCTGCTATTTCCAGACTTTAGGTTCATGCTTGACGATCTTCTTTAAGAATCAATGTCCAGAACACAAGCAAGAGGCTGTGAAATTTAGAGAATGACAACTTGGTTAGAAAGGGGATTGAACCCCTCGGCTCTTGAACAGAATCGTTGCTCAGGGTTAAGCCACAGTGAGTGTCCCTGCCGGAGCGAATCTAAGGAATATCGGTACGTTATGCATGAGGTTTTTGTGCCTGCATCACCTGGAGGCTACCCCCAGCATGGAGCTGTGATGCCTTGATCTGAAACCCCTTTCCCGTGAGCAATGTAGTCAAATCCATCTGAATCAACTGCCAAGCAGTTTCCGTCTCAAAGAACCACATAAACACCGCTAACCCCGGCCAAAACAACGGATTCTCAGGTTTGTGCAAATCCACAAACGTAAAATAGCCCCCAGGCTTCAGCACCCGATAGACCTCACTCACAATCTTCTGGAGCTGATCAGCAGTCATCTCGTGCAGTGCCACGCTGGTGTGAACCACATCAAACTGCCGATCCGGCAAGGGCATCGCCTCCGCCCATCCTTCTACATAGGTGGCTTCTGGCACATTTCTCTGGGCTCGCTGAATGGATTTTGGGGACGCGTCCAATCCGGTGACATGGCGCGATCGCCCCACTAAAAACTGCGTCGTCTGCCCACTGCCACAGCACAAATCCAGCACCCGCGTCTCTGGTTCAATGGGAATGCCCTCCAGAGCCAACTGGCGGAACCGTGATTCTCCACCCACTGCCAGGGCACTTAAGCGGGCGATCGCATCATATAGCCACTGGTATTGATAGCTCCACGTTCGTAAAATCGTTGCCAAAATCCCTGTCCTAAGCCGTTTCATGTATTGCCGTAGCCATATTGGATAGGACACGTCCTACCTAATATGGCTACAGCTATATTGTTGCAGACCGGATGATGGATGCTGCTGTAGCAGCACATGACATTGCCATGTCCCGGCATGCCCCATGCTTTTGGGCGATCGCCCGATCGTTGTATGTAAACCTGCTGTAACAACTCTTGCCGCTAAACAGGACAAAACCAAAAAAATCCTTCACGATGTATGTGTATAAAAATATTCAGCTCATTTTTAGGTCATCTGAGTGTTGTCCGTGAATTAGCCACGATAATTTTCACTATGGATGTGGTGTCGCGATGGTCATCACTCAGTTGACATTCAGTGCTTGGAGCATGATGTAGAGGTCGTCATGGGCTTTTTTGAATTTTTAATCCAACGTGAGGGCGATCGCTCGTGGCTGCCAATCGAGTCGTCAGAGGTGGAAATCCTTGAAGGGCGCTACCGCATCATGGGGCGATCGCCCCAGCTTCATCATCCCATCGATATCCGCATCAGCTATCTTGATTTGGAAGCCATTCCTCCTCGTCGCCGCACCCATAAGCGCACCAGTCAGACCAATGCCCAAGGACTCGTGGCAGTGATGCCGTTTACGGTTCTACGCAACGGCAAATGGGGGATTCAGTGCTCGGCGGAAAACGTTTCTGAGGATGATTCGTCTGAAGAGGGACAGAGAGGCACGTGGCAACGCAAAATACAGCTCCAGGTACTCGAAGATACTGCGCATCATGCTGATGACTTTGAGCCAGAGTACGCATCGGTAGAAGACCCTGAAGATATTGTCAATGAGCTGTCCGCTGATCCTGAACGCGAACACCACGAGCTACAAAGCATTCCCCTTGCAGCACCAGCACCAGCATCAGAAGAACAGTCGTTGGCACCCTCTCTCTCAGAGGAGTTGTTTATCACAAGTTCATCGTCCCTTGATGCACCGTTGACAGACAGTTCCATGGACGATTCCCCAGTTAGTGCCGTCAATTCAGCATCTGCTGAACCTGCGCCGATTGACCAACAGCCTGTGCAACAGGCATCACAACCTGATTTGGTCAACGAATTGGAGCAGATGCTAGAGCAGTTGGAGCAACTGCCGATAGAGGCCGCAGACTCGTCTCAAGACCTCAACATTCTTTCAGAACAGAGTTCCTTTGAAGACGCTCCAGTTGAAGAACAAAAATCTTCTACCCGTGCTGAGCTGCCTAAGGATTTGCCGATTGATTTAGAGTCGTTGTCTCCCGATATTCGAGACGATATTGCTAATGTGTTTCAGACTGTTGACTCCATCGCAGAAGAAATTCTGGCGTCCATTGGTCAGCGACTCAATACCACCGCATCAACGCCAGTTGACCCTCCAGTTGACGCACAGAATCTTCAAGATAGTGTCACCCCCAATCGTCATGCTCAAGAATCAAGTAACGGCTTATCATCATCCGCTGATCCCCTAGAGGCATTGGAATTCCTGGCTCCTGAGGATGCGGATGATGACTCGTTGTTTACGATGCCAGACGAAGATGTTGTGATGGCGACTGGGTCAGCGGCTTCTTCTCCAGAGCAGTCTATCGACGTGCCCACGCTTCAGCTCAGGCTCGATTACGACGCATGGACTCTTCAGGGCGATCGCCACTTGATACTTTCTGGAGCCATTCATGCCACGGATGCACTCGATTCCTTATCTGCGGCATGGCAGCGTCCGCTAACTCCAACCTTGACCGTGCGGCTCACCGATCCGCAAACTGGAGCGATTCTCAATGAAACCGCTCAACCCATACCCCTAACACAGGATGCTCCGACCCCCTTCAGCCTTTCCATTGTTGATATCCCGCCTACACAGGCTCATGTCGTTTTGGGAGAAGCATCTTTAGCGATTCAACATCAACAGGACGCTCCGCTGCTGCTGTCGACCCAAACGTTTGTCGTCACGGTGGAGTTGGATAGTTTATTGGGAGCCGTCAATTCCTCTCGACACGATTCGACACCGACTCCTCAGCAGGTCAATTCCTTGCCTCAATCACATGTTCAGCCTGAATTGCCCGATCTCTCTCACCCGGCACCCCCTCTTTCCTTTGTCGAACCTGACGACGATTCCGCAGGCACCCAAGCATCCAGTACAGATCCTCGACCTTTTCGTGTGTCTGACCAGTCAACGCTGCCTCCAAAACTTCAGCCTGACTCGGCAGCCGAACCTGATAGTCCATCGGAAGCTCGCCCGCCCATTGATTTGCCAGACTTTGTGAAAAGCCCGACTAGCTTGGCTTCCAGCATTCTTGGTTTGGCCGGATTATCTTCCGACTCCTTCACGGCATCTAGTGCGTCGACGGATCAGACTCCACCGCCTTCCTCGCCCGTGGAGAATGGTACGGATGATATCTCTACAGATATCTCTACAGAGCGCGAGAACCAGGAGGAGTCACCTGATTCCAATTCTGTTTCTGACGATGCAACTTCCAACGCTGCTTCTGACGATTCTGCTCCCCCAGAACCTGATCCGAACGACTGGTTGCAGACGTTGATGCAAGAAGCGGAGCACACGGAAAACAGTGAATTACTCGCTGCCGCTAATGAGCACCATGAACCTGAGGCTGAACATACAGGAGACTCAACGTTTCAGGATACGATTGACAATCTCGAACATGCAGCTCAGTTCACCGATTCGCAACTCACTGATCCTGAATTGGTTGATCCGTTTGATTTGCTGGATGAATCGGATGGCGACTTCAACCCCACCCCATCTGCGGCTGCTTCCTTTAATGTGTCGGGTAACTTAGCTCAGCAGTATATTCCAGATTATTCTGACGAACCAGCGTCACGTGAATCAGATGACGTATCTGTACCAGAGCCATGGAACAATCCCGATGATGTGTTGGCTGATGCTGTGTCGAATGATGATTTGGGCGACGACCCGTCGACGGTTTCTCCAGAACCATTCATTCACACCCAGGAGATTGTCGTCGATGATGATCCCTGGAATGAGACACCACAAGATGACGTGGCAATCGCCCAATCATCAGCTCCTATTGCGTCGTCGCCTGACATGAACTCCACAACGATCGATGATCCCTTCGGTGAGGCCGTTTCGCAGCAGCCTGAGCTGCTGACTCAATACTCTGTATTGCCCGATGATATGGATGTGCCGATTCCGACCATTGAATGTCTGGACGATGAGTTGGTGGCGGGACAGGCGTTTTACATCACGGTCACGCTGCCGAACCTTGGCCCTCGAATTTTCGTCAAGCTCTGGATTCAAGACCGACAAACGCGAACGTTGCTAGATGGCCCCCGGTGGCTAGCAGATTTCGTCAACCTCGATGACAGTCATCTGATGCAGACCAGAACCCAGCTCACGATTCCCCTAGGGGCGCTGGATGTTCGTGTTGAGGCGATCGCCATGGAGATGATGACTCAGCGGGAAAGCCATAAGGCATCGCTCGATAAATTGGTTATTCATCCAGACATGCCCACGTTTTCCTTGGACGAACTGACCTAAACGAGGTTTAGGTCACACTGGCACAAACACCATGCGAGGGCGTAAGAGCATCTGTCCCTCATGCACGGCCTGTTGGATCTGAGCTTCTTCCGATTGGGTGTTGTGATCCTGGCGTTCATCGATCGATGGGTCATTGCTCTGCTCAACGGGCATATCCGTAGGGACGGGTATAAATTCCCCCACCCCAATGAAGCGATCGCCCTCCTCAAAGACACAAACAATAGAGTGGCTACTCTCTGAAACACCGCTATTATCTAGTATCGACGAACTCGCTGAATCAGATTTCCAAGCATCCATTAACACTTTTTGCCCCATGCGCCAACGACGGGCGATCGCTCTGTCAATCTGAATCGTCGGTAAATGGTGCAGAGCCACGGCGGGGGCAGTTGGTGAAAACTGGTTCTGTTGAAGCTGATGCTCCAGCTGTTCCAATGTCACACTGTCAACCAAGTGAAATCCACTGCTCTCTGTACGCTCCAAGGTGGCCAGTGCCGCACCAGTCCCTACCTGGTTACCCAAGTCACGGGCGATCGCCCGAATATAGGTGCCGCTGCCACAGGCGATCGCCACGTCTAACTCTGGATGACTCCCTGCTCGCCACGCCAAGGGATGGAGATCATATATCTCGACCGTGCGGACAGGCACGTCTACGACTTTTCCCTCGCGAGCCAAATCATAAAGACGCTTGCCGTCCACTTGAATGGCGCTGTAACTAGGCGGCACCTGCTGAATGACTCCCTGAAATGTAGGTAATAGAGCGACCACCTCAGCCTGTGCCAGATGAGATGCATCCTGCTGCTCAATCACCTCACCGTCTAAGTCATCGGTTGCGGTGCGAATGCCAAAGCGAATGGTTGCTCGATAGGCTTTGGTTCCCTGGAGAAATTGGAGCAGCCGTGTTGCTCGACCAACTGCAATCGGCAAAACGCCTGTGGCAGACGGATCAAGCGTTCCAGCATGCCCCACTTTTTTTTGTCGAAGAACCCGCCGTACTTTTGCAATGCAGTCATGGGATGTCCACCCCGCAGGCTTATTCAAATTAATGAACCCATCCATAGGGGGTTCCTCCGCAGCATGAAGTATCAGCCCATTAGTATAGGGTGTTGCGTCACCAGCCGTGTGACGAATGCACGTGATGGATGCTTTTTGGAATGGTTACTGACGTGAGCGACTCGCTAGAAATGACATAGAACCGGAACGTATTGTGTTGGGGGATCGTGGTACAGCAAGTCCCTAGACGTCATTAAAACCAAAACCCCAAATCCTGTGCCGCCCGCTGCGCGGGCGGCACAGGATTTGGAAAAATACGTTTAATGATAGCCATCTACTTACTACCGCCAACACAATATACCGAGGTCTTTTAATCTTCATTCCCTATTGGATTGTCGACACAATTAGCGATGTGTCTTTCACCAATTGAGTGATTTGCTCAGAACTGAGAAAATCGACAATACTCAACGGTAAGGGTTGTCTACTGAGTGAGTTCACATAGGTTGGCGATAAATATTGCCGATAGCTTTCATCGCCACTGAGATGGGTTTTCAGAAAGGCTACGCTCATGGTTTTGGCATAGGCCTGAGCGAGTTGAGGTGCTGGGCCCACAATGGGTTCAGGTAGTGCTAGGTCTGCTCCAGGGATGTTAGAGGGACCAATGGTTGAAAAGTGGGTTGCCTTTCGCATCAAGACCAAATACTTGTCGCTAACGTTGAGCCAGGAAAATGGAAGGATTTGCTCAAATAAGGTCGGAGCGACGACATCCGAGCTAGAGGTCATCATCAAGGTCGGCACTGAAATTTGGCTAAACCCTTCAGGCCCAAAAACGATGCTGCCAATAGGGTTGATAGCCATAATGGCTTTGATCCGCTCATCACGCAGGCTGAGGGTGTTTGTCATGGCTTGGTCGCCCATATCTAGAGATGCGGCTCGACACTGAAGCAAAAGAGACAGGTTCAACGTGTCGTTCTGGGCATCTCCACCGGGACAGTCTGTTTCAAGGCGCGCAAAATTGATCTCAGCGCCACCCAGGCTGAGTGCTGTGTAGCCTCCAAAGGACTGTCCAATTACGCCGACACGACTAATATCAAGGCGATCGCCCAACGCTGTATCCTCTTGAGCTAATTTGGAAATTTCATCCAAAACAAAGCTGATGTCCTGGGAGCGGTTGATAAATTCTCCTGGTTCTGAAATCTGATCAGACGCTCCCTCAAATAGTGCTTGAATATAATCGGCATTGCTGCCAGGATGCTCAGGGGCTAAGACGGCGAACCCGTGGGACGCTAAGTGCTCAGCGATATACCGATAGCTCGTACGGTCTGACCCCAACCCATGGGAAATGATGACGATTGGTGCAGGGGTCTGTGAATTTGGAAGATACAAATCCACGTCAAAGGCGCGATCACGCGCAGCATCTTCTAAGGACAGTGTTCTCGTTGTTTCCCGACTGTGGGATCCCGATCGATCGGGCCTATAAAGCTGATTGAAATCAATATCGTCGCTTGCCGCCACCTCTTTACTAAATTGCGTTTCAATCAGGGCGAGTGCATCTGAGGTGACATTTGTGAGTTGATCAAGTTCTCGAATAATTTGGAGCCCCCGATCCACATCAATCACAATACTTTGAGTCGGAAATGCTTTGAGAAACCCAATGGGTGTTGCCCCACCTTCTTCTCCAGCTGCAAGAATGAGCGATGCACGGAGGGCGTAGAAACCAGAATTTGAGCGAGTTCGGATGATATTACCGAGGCGATTCAGAATGGCTTCCCCTTGAGAGGTGTAGAGAAAATTGGCCAAGGCAACCTGTTCGATCTCTGCAGATGATTGAAGCGTTTTGCGGATGGACACGAGTTCCTGATCGCTCAACCGTCTTGTGTAAGCCTCTAAATCTTGCTCAATGATGCCTTCGTTTGCAAACGTTTCGAGCGAATCAATTGAAACGGTCACCTGAATGGGGCCATACAATACCCGGATTTCTTCTGCCGACGTGGCAGGTGCTGCCATGGAAACACTGGCTCCGATCCCTAGCCCAATGCAACATAACCAGTGACCGATGGGCTTGGCGAACGACTGAGCAACATCATTGGCCATTAATTGCTGCACGATTTTATGACGCCATGAAACGTCAGGAACTTGGTGATGGGTGTTATCGTCATAAAATTTTGTCATCATATGAAACTGTCTGTTTATAGAGACAGGCGACTCACAGAAAACGGCTCAACACTAATTACGTCAAGACACACCCGAAAACCTTCGTCAGTCAGCATTGATTATGGACAATCAGACAGATTCAGCAGATCCAGAGCAATGCTTCTTGAATATGGATGGACTACTCTCTCTTTTAAGTGGATAGGCATAAATAAACTCACTTTAAAAACCTGGGGAGCGCCCCGGAGGGGCGC
>JBCCWF010000277.1:0-8837 GCA_039194035.1 Cyanobacteria bacterium P01_E01_bin.6
AAAAATTAAACAACCCTCTTGCGCGGCCCACAAAAAGTCCCCACTATCTTTTCCGCTATGGCGCCGCCCAGAGCCCCCCAAAATCGCTCATCTCTTCGTAAACGTTGCCAAGCCGTGTAATTATCACGTTTATCGTGAGACACATAAAGCCCCGGAGGTTTCATAAGCGAAGCCTCCGGGGCTTTATGTGACGTCAGTCTATTTGCAATCACTACGTTTTACAATGACTGCGTTGAAGCTCAGACTTACCCTAGGCCTGTTGGCAGGTTGACAGCAATACTATAGCGATATGCAACCGCTATAGTACAAAAGCGGTGATGTGGGGCGCGGCGCACCCCACATCACCGTGCGTAATCAACCCGCACAGCGCTATATGACAATTGTTAGGGCAGAGTCTTAAGGATTTTCTTCAGGAGAAACCAAGTAGCTAGCCATAAGTAAACGTAACCTTCCAAATACTGTGCCGCCCGCTGCGCGGGCAGCACAGTATTTGGGGTTTTGGTTTTAATGACGTCCAGGTACTTATCTTAAACCAATCGCATTTGGCTTAAAACTCTGTACCAGAGAGCGTATCCGCTTGAATTGAGGTGTAATCCATCCGTGGTCAATGCTGCATTCATCTGTCCAGCGTCGTCAATAAAATAGCGATGGAGGTCAAGTAGTTGTGCACCTTCCTGAGTGGCGATCGCCCCCAGTTGTTGATTGATGCGGCGAATGCGATCGCTGGGCAAGCTCTCCATGCGGGTTGGCAGTAGCGAATGAACGACCACCTGAGCTTCGGGATGCTGCTGTCGGAGGCGACGAATGATGCGACGCTGCGTTTCCAAAAGCTGTTGATCAGTCGCTCCTCCACGCAAATCATTAATTCCAATCATGACGTGAATAATGTCTGGGTTGGTTTGGGAAAAAAGATCTAGTCGATGTAGAGTGCCCGCTGCCGTATCCCCTGAAATCGATTGATTCAGCCAAAATCGATGGCGCGGCATATATTCTGTCGGAAACCACAGGCTAATGGAATCCCCAATCATGACCGTTAGCCGATTGGTACCCTGCCCTGCAGACATCGCCCAGGCTTCGCGAGACAGAAGGCTAACCCAATCTTCATGGGATGGCTCATAGGTGGATGGGAGCCACTCAGCAGAAAACTGATCGGGAGAAATGCGAGTGTAGCTTTGCCCAGCCTGCAGCGCAGTGCGTCGCTGCCGATAAAACTGACGCCCAGATGAAGGGCGAAGTGCTTTTGTGGCAGGAATATTGATGCTAGCTAGTGTCGATGCATCATGTAACGGTTCGACTACCTGATGTGTAAATGGTGTTGGGGAAGGCTGTAAGGACGGAGGTAGCGAGGGGGCGTTGAATGAATGCTGTCGCAATGAGGCTGTGGCAATCTGACGGGTGCCTCTTGCATCAAGTGTTGATGATTCTTCGAAGGGCTGTGACTCATCAGGCTGTGACTCATCAGGCTGTGACGATATATTTGTTTGATCGGATTGAGTTGTGTCGAGATTCGTCCGTCGCTGATTGGCAATACTGTTATGTAAACGACTACGTTGATGAGTAGGCGTGGTTGATGATTCTGAAGATGATGCGGCTAGTTCACGGGAGTCGTTAGAGGTCGTGTGGTTGGGCGATCGCCCGTATCGCTCACGTTCTTCGACTGCATTATTATTCGTTGCGTGCTCGGCTGGATTCGTTGCGTGTTCAACTGGGTCGTGATTCCAATGTGACCGAGGCTCCAAGCTTTGCAGCATGACCGCTTCATGAGTCACGATCACATCAGAAACCTCAGGAGCATTGAGTAACCCTGCAATGGTGGTGCTGAATGCTGGAGAGTAGGTGTCGTGATATTGAGGAGTGACTTGTTGATCAATAGCCTGTTGATGACGAGGTGACGTGCAGTGTAAGTCATCCGGCTCTATCTCTGCTCGCTCTTTGCGGGGCTGATGGATAGTCGCACCATCAACAAATTGATCAATTTGGTCAGCTTGCGCAACAACAAGACTCACTGCTGCAAGTACACACAGTTCACTCATAAGATTTCGGTCAGCTTCAGTTTACAGAGCGTTCAATATCTAGGTAGATAGGCATCAATAAACTCACTTTAGAAACCTGGGACGCACCCCAGGTTTTTGGGTTTTCAGTTTAATAATGCCGAGCTACTTAACGGCTAATCCAGTCTTGGCAGCACGCAGATGAACCCTCTTCAACACAACATTTCAGACGTGAAAACAGCTCTACTCCATGACTCTTTTGCGAGCATTCATGCAATTGCTCAGGATGATCTTCAAAAAAAATAACGAGAAGAGATAAAACGTGATCGGCTCATAACGTAAGGCAGGAAAAATTTAACGGGATTGTGGGACATGGAGCGCTCCACAATCCCGACTTAAAAAACAAGCCTGTGATCGCTCCTAGGGCATCGACTAGGATTCGTTGGCTCATGAGCCTTTTGCTGGGCGAGTCATGAAAAATCCATTGACTGAATCACATGCTCAATTGCTTGCTTGGAAATCTATTGCAGGGACTCCACGGTATAGGTTTGCCCATTGACTGTGACGCGATCGCCAACCATGAGCTTTCTTCCACGACGGACTTCCAAATCACCATTTACATCCACAAATCCCGACTGCACTAAAACTTTAGCTTCTCCCCCAGTTTGGGCGACGTTCATTAGCTTCAAAAACTGATCGAGCTTGATATACGGGGTCTCACCAACAGACATGATTATTTCTCTTATCGCTGTGGCTACGTGGACGGAAGCATTGTTATGTGGCTGCTGAGCGCCTACATAACAATGCTTCCGTTCGAGCAAACAGTGTCTACGGCTATCTATCGTACAGCGAGGTTGTTTTGTATTGGCTAATTTAGGAGCCTATCAAGAGTGATGTGAAGAGCTTTTTGGGGCTACAACACCACGCATTATGTGAGTTATTTAAAGTTCTTGTATATCAAGGGTTTTGATTAGCCTCCAAATCAGGAGCTTAAGTGATTTCGACGTATCTACGTCATTCCAGCGATCAACTCACATAAGCCGTACACCATTTAAAACGCTCAGTTCAATCGCAATATCGCGTTTGTTCGATGGGCTACATACAACATGAAATCTCGTCAACATCTCCTTATTGACGCGAAATAATGGCTGAACTGCCAACAGATTTACCCAAAGCCACAATTTATGAGGACTTCCATTCCAGAAAATGTCACAATTCGACATATATTTCTTTAGCTCTTACATCTCAGACAGAACAAGCATTTAGCACCTAATGCGTCTTTCGTTTGATCGCAGAATCCCATGCAGAGCAGGATGTTGACCAATCATTCTTAATATTTCGTATTGAATTCACGTCGAAATAAGTAACGAAATGTGAACCAAGTAATCGAATTATGTAGAAATACTGAATTTTTTGTTTGCGTAGAAACACCGAAGTACGTATTTTGACATTGCGCATTTTCGGTGTGACTTCTGAAGAGTCTCGTTCTGATGTGCGGCAATCTATGAATCAAGAATGCGTCTACCCAAAAAGGTCAAAGGTATGGAATTCATTTTGTCTACATTGATTGCTCTGCTGAACGTTTTCCCAAATGCAAGCTTGTTTGACGGCCAAGTTAAAAACCCAGGGTGCGATCCATCCGTGTATCCCTGCATTACATTTGCTAACTCTGTTAAGTAATCGTCAGGTATTTTCATTCCCTAGGTGTGTATTGTTTACGATGACTTGTTTCTTGACCGTTAGCAGGGGTTTTCTTGTTCACAAACCATAAACCCATAGACGATGTGGGTCTGTGAATGTTCCGTTGTTCTGAATTCATGTGCTGAGCATATTCATGGGTGTTGATATATAGGGGAGCCATCATGCTTAACCCCATGAATGCTCAAATCATTGACCTGTTGAGGAAATTTCCTAAAAACTTGACTGAAAGGCTAGATTTTTCCGACTCTGCAGAGGTGGTATTTAGAGAGATGTGATGAAAGTTACATTTCTACAAATATCACCTCTTTGCATAATAGATATCATAATTTTTGTTAGCCTTTTATCCTGGACTGCTATGCAAACCAACCGCATCACGAATGTGATTGATTTGATGAGCCTCTAGTTTGAGTTGCAGTCCTTCTAGAATTCGTTTGATCATCCACGGTCCTTCATAAATCCACCCGGTATAGGTTTGGATTAAGTGGGCTCCGGCGGTAATTTTGTCCCATGCATCATCGGCTGTGAATATTCCCCCCACTCCAATGATGGGAAGTGTTCCATGGGTGTGTTGATAAATAAATCGAATTACTTCTGTCGATCGTTGTTGGAGAGGTTGTCCGCTGATGCCTCCTGCTTCTTGTTCAACAGAATTCCCAGTTGGTTTTACAGTTTTAGTGGTTAGGCCATCACGGCGAATGGTTGTGTTTGTTGCAATGATCCCGGATAAATGACACTTCTCAGCCAGGTCTGTCACTGCGGCGATCGCCTCCCAGTCGAGATCAGGGGCAATTTTGACGAGCAGTGGTTTGTGGCTATCATTCGCATCTTGAAGTGCCAACAAGATGGGTTGGAGTTGTTCTACCGATTGCAGTGAGCGGAGTCCGGGAGTGTTGGGAGACGATACGTTTACCACAAAATAATCTGCCAGTGTTTTAAGTTGCTGGAAACTCGCTAGATAATCAGATGCGGCTTCTTCCAGCGGCGTAATTTTGGATTTTCCCAGGTTGATGCCAATGGGAATGCCAATCGTTTGTTGGGCATACAATGCCTCCAGGCGCTTCGCTAATGCTGAAGCGCCTGAATTATTGAATCCCATGCGGTTGAGCACGGCCTGATCGTTGATGAGTCGAAAGAGTCGAGGTTTTGGATTGCCAGGTTGGGCATGCTGGGTGACGGTTCCCAGTTCCGCAAATCCAAAGCCCAGAAGTGGCCAAGCGCTGGCTCCAACCCCATCTTTATCAAACCCTGCGGCAAGTCCTACCGGGTTTGAAAAGTGAATACCCCAGAGGGATTGAGAGAGACGAGAATCGTTAAGGCAGCAAGACTGCGTAAGCCACGGACGAACTGCATGGGCAATCGTCGGATTGGGTTGGCCTAGTCGCTCTAGAAGGCTGAGTGCCCTGACATGTGCCCACTCTGGATCAAGGTTCAATCCGGAGAAAAGAAGTGGACGAACCATTGCTTTATACAGATCTATGGTCATAATAAATCATGAGAATTGGAAGGCATCGAGTTTGAGGTGCATGTGCAAAGGAGTGTAGGATACATCTCCGGCACACGTATGACGCATCGTTAGGCTTGTGCCACTCTGGAAGGGTTATTACCAAAGACTACCCTTTCTCTGTGACTTGCCGAGGATTGTAAGAGGATGACATTGTCCAATGGCTTGCTGGCTTATACTGTTTTAATGCTGGATTTCCGCTGGACGTTAGCAGAGCGCAATTTCCCAGACAGAATGAGAGTGTTTAAAGCATGACTGTGCAAAAGGCGGCATCTGCATTTGATAAGCATCTGGTCATTTTGGGGCGATCGCTTCAGGCGTTACGAGAGGCGACAAGTGAGAACAGCTTAATTGATGCTGTCGTTGACTATCTGCGAACTGAATTTAACTATGCGCTTGTTTGGCTAGGTGTGTATGACGCTGCGAAGCATACCATTCTCGGGCGTGGAGGGTTCACTCCCTCTGGAGACACATCATTACTGACGCAAAACTACAAGCTAGAACCGGGCGATATTTTTGAGCAGGTTGTTGTCCAACAACGGCTCGTTGGTGTACCAGATTTGCGCGAAGAAATGCGAGCAGGGCGGTGGCGCAAGGCGGCACAAAAGCACAGCATTCAAGGCAGCATCATTTTTCCATTGCGACATCAAGATAAATGTCTGGGCGTTGCTTTTCTAGGGTCTACGCTATGGGGTGTATCGCCCCAATCTGAAGAAAAATCTCGGTTGTCCATCCTTTTTGGAGAACTGGCGTTTTGTCTGTATCAGCACCAAGTGGATCGTCAGCATGAGGATGCGAGGAAAACGGCTGATCCGCTGCTGACATTACTGAATAAGTTGCGATCGCTTCCAACGATTGATAAAAAACTTGAACTCATTGCGCAAGAAATTCATCAATTCACCAAGGCCAGCCACACGAACATCTACTGGTTTGAACCGGAAAATCGGTTTTTTTGGCTTCGGGCAAGTCAGTCAGGAAACCGAATGGGCAGCTCTTATGCCGACCGTTCAGCCCGTAGCAGGGGAGCAGAAATTCCGGTTCAAGAAATCAACAGCTTTTACCAAGCAATGACTGCTGATCAGCTTATTTCCATTAGTGAAGTCAATAGTGCGCTCAAAACCGGGATTACTGGACGATTAATGCACTACGTCCAAGGACAATCAGTTCTCGCCACTCCAATCTTGTTTCAGGAGGAGTTAATTGGGTTTATTGCGATTTCTGGAGATGCCCCTCGTATCTGGTCAGAAGATGAGAAGACGTTTATGCGGGCTGCGACCCAGCTTGTTGGCTTAGTTGCGCCGTTGGAAAACCCAGAAAAAGCAGTGACCTCCGTCAAGCACGATCAGGCATTGGTGGGAGAGGTGGCACGGGCTATCTACAGCAGTGACGACTGGAAAAAAGCGTTGGAAAGTTGTGCAGAAAATGTCTGTACTCGCTTGAATGTTGAGCGTTTTGTTGTTCTTACCTACAATCGCAACCAAGAAACATTTATAGTCGCCTATCAGAACCCTGCATCTCGGCAGCGGATGATTTCTCAGTCATTAGCCCATCTCAACGAGATTGATTGGCAGATGATTGAACGGAGTCATGAAGCTGTTGGGATTGAGGATCTAGAAGAAGATCTTAAACTCATGGCTTGGCGCGACATGTTTTTAGATCTAGGACTGCGATCGCTCTTGGTTTGCAACACGTCAATTGGTAATCCTCTGGAAGGGTTGGTTTTGGTCGGGCATGATTCAGCCCGAACCTGGAATCGTTCTGAACGTGATATTTTGCGAGCGGTTAGTCAACAAATTGGACTCATTCTCCGACAGTGGCAGCTGCATAATGAAATGAAGCAGCAGGAAGGCTTTCATCAAGCGATTGAGTGGGGGCTGCTGGCGATGCAGCAAAGCCATCATTTAGACCAGCTTGAACAAACATCCATGCAAAATATTGCAAACTTGCTGGAGGCGCCACTGGCAACCCTGATTTCGTGGCAGCCTGGACGGCAGGATGCACGGGTTGTCGCAGCAGCGGTGACGGATAATAAGTTTGCCTTGGCGTCGGATGTGGTCACATCGGTTCACACCGATTTGCTCATTCAAGGAACCCTCGCGACGGATAGTGTGCTTGCGTTGAGTGTCGATCATCTGGCACCAGATACCCGTCAATGGCTCAGTGGATCTGGCATTGGGCAAATTTTGGCGATGGCACTACGCACGGCTCCAGAGCATGAACCCACAGGCATCATTATTGTGGCAGATGTGATGGATCGGTTTTGGTCTGAGCGTCAACTCACCGTCATGGAAATCCTGGGGAGTCAACTGGCGTGGGCTCGTCGTTATCTTATTTTGACAGAAACCCTAACTCTACAGCGCGAAAAGCTAGAGCGACTGAATTGGTACAAGCAGCGACGTATTGAAGAGTTTTGTCGAAGTTTGACCATCAATGTCCGCAGGTTGAATGAGCTGAGCCATCAAAAAGATGCTCTTGCCAGCATGCGGTATCACCAAATTATTCGCCAATTGGGACAGCTGTTGACGACTGCTGCACCTGTGCTTAAGCGAGAACACTGGAGGCTGCACACCGACCATGGCACGATGCCGCTCGTTACGTTGCTGAAACGGGCGATGGAACGGGTTGAAAGTCTCATTAAGCAACGCCAACTGTGGTCGCAGGTTCACAATGACAGTAATCTGTCGATTGAAGGTGATATCTCCAAGCTTGAGTTTATTCTCTACGAATTGTTGTCGTCAGCCTGCCGGCGATCGCCCACCAGTGGACGCATTGATATCTGGTGTCGGCCCCTCGATTTTCACTGGTTGGAGCTATCCATTACGGATCATGGGATCATTGAAACCCGACTCCTTGAGGAATTGCATGAAGGCCGACCAGAGGATTTGCTGGTGCCTTCTGCTTTGGAAGCACCTCCAGGACTGCACATCGGCATCTGTCAAGCCTTGATGCAGGAGATGGGTGGCGAATGTAATTTGTATCGCTTAGAAGACGGACGGACTCTCAGCCGCATGATCTTGGCGATCGCCCATGAGGGTGCTCAAGCCACTGAGCGATCGCCCATCCCGAAAAGTTGAGGGAGTAGCAAGTGTCTCTCGAAGCTATGCGGTCGTTCCCCCCTGATATATTTTGGATTCAAGAGATGCTGGAGTGGTGCCGCGTTTCTCTGATGTCCTAGTCATGCTTCTTGGGTATAGCGCTCCGCGCTTAAGTTGAACCAATATTTTTGTGGAGGTGCGGATCACTCTCACAAAAATATCCTTGATACGACTTGGAGACACGCCTTGGAGACAAGACTTGGAACGTTGGCCATTTCTCGATAACCATTGGGTTCAAACGAACATCACGTGTCGTTGTTTAAGTTGACTAGCATCAAACCGTTGTAATTCGACGAGCACATCCTGTTCAAGAGAAACGAGTGTGTTCATTCCGTCTTGAATAATATCGAGTTGTCTAAAGCGGCTCGTGCTACCGATAGCTATGCGATCGCACGATAGATCAAAGTCTCTACTGTCGGTTCGAGGAAATTGGCCAAGTAATGTAAAGTCTTGTCGAGTCAGTTAAATCCATAGATGCTTTGCGGCACATTCATCAATGCCAAAACTTTTTGTTGCAGAGCATTAAGAGGAGTGATTTGTGTAGAGCCA
>JBCCWF010000278.1:0-8764 GCA_039194035.1 Cyanobacteria bacterium P01_E01_bin.6
CCCCCAAAAACCCTCCCTTCTTCGTGACCTTTGCCAAGTTGTGTCAAATGACGATTACGCCTATGAAAAGACGGGAAGCGTTCGCTTCCCGTCTTTTCATCGGTTGGACACATTCTGTTATCGACCAACTCGTTCTTCAATAGCGGTTAGAAGCATAGTGCGTTCTTGCGGTGTATTAACGCGATAACGAACCCAATCGCTATCAATTTTTAGATCTGCAAAGATACCTACCGGATCATCATGAAAATGAAGGAGCGCAGACGACTTGAGGTAAAAAACACCTGGTTTCTTCTCCTTGATGGGCGGACAATGATGACGAATTCCGGTGAGGAGGTCATTCAGTGAGTCTAGAGTTTCAGCACTCGCATGTTTCATTGGGGGCACCTCAAAAATTGCTCACGTATGGGGATCAAAATTAGACAATGTTTCTCAGGCGATCGCCGCCGCTGTATTGATAACAATGGTTTCAACTTCCGCTGGGGTGAGGGTTGGGTTTGCTTCCAGCATCAGGGCAACGGTTCCCGCCACGTGAGGTGTGGCCATGGATGTGCCGCTCAAAAATCCGTAGCGATCGCCCGGTAAGGTAGATGAAATGCTAACGCCAGGAGCCACAACATAGTTGAGTGGGTTTGATCCAGCTTGATTGGAGAATCGAGCGAGGGTGTCAGGGCGATCGCTTGCGCCCACCGCAATTCCCCATTGCTGTGCAAACTGTGCCGGGAACGAAGGCACAGGGCTTGATTCATTGCCAGCCGCCATGACGACCGTAATCCCTTGGTTAAATGCGTCACGAATCGCTGTTCGAATGCCAGGTGGAGGAGAGTTTCCGCCTAAACTCAAATTGATCACATCCGCACCATTGTTAATGGCGTAGTAGATGCCATCAACAATGTCAGAGACAAAGCCCTGCCCATTTTCATCCAGTACACGGATAGCCATAATCTCGGCATCAGGTGCGACACCGGTTACCCCAAATCCGTTTCGCTCTGCGGCAATCGTTCCGGCAACATGGGTACCGTGTCCATTGCGATCCATGGGCCTGCCATCACCATCCACAAAATCCCAACCCCGTCGGTCATCAATGTATCCATTGCCGTCATCGTCGATGCCATTCCCTAAAATTTCACGGGAGTTAATCCAGATATTGTCGTTTAAGTCGGAATGGGTAAAGTCAACGCCACTATCCAACACCGCAACGGTTATTCCTTTGCCGGTAAATCCTTGATTCCAAACGTCAGGTGCATTAATGCGATCAACACCGAAAGGAGTTTCCAACACTTGAGTATTGGTCGAACGAGAAGACCCTCCGCTTTGAGTCACAGCCCGAGATGCATCAATCAGCCCATAGCCAACTTGTGAATCAAAGCGATTGGGCGCACTTGAATTGGTATTCAGCGTGAGGGTGTAGTTTGTTTCTCCTGAAAACCGAGTGACTCGGACAAAATAGCGCCCTGGTTCGAGAACGTGAGTAATGAACTCATGCTTTGTTCCAGAGTCGATGCTCTCTTTAATTAAGGCTCCTGATCGATCCATCAGAGCCAAATCCACATCAGCGGCCAGGTTATCAAGTCTGAGTGAAAAGAGCCGACGATTTGGCAGCGAAAATCGATAATAGTCGATTCGATCGCGGTCACTCACGGAGTCTTCGTAGCGTTGTGTCCCTCTCACAACACCAATATTGCGGGCTGTTGCTTGGCTATTGCCAGCTTGATCAACGCTCTCATTCATCACAACGGTGGATGCAATAGGCTCAAGGAGTCCGGTTTCGTTCGTCGTCTCCTTGCCAGCAGAAATCTTAAGTCTGTAGTCTGTCTGAGGACGACGGCCTTTCCCTCTCACTTGGAGAATATACGTGCCGTTTTCTAGTGGTTGCTGTATTTTCTCGGATTGATTGCCACGACGACGAGACGTTGCAATGCGAGTTCCACTTTCGTCAAACAACGTCAATGTTGTGTTGTGGGTCAACCGATTTAAGGTTGATCGAACGGATCGACTTTTTCGGAGCGTAAACGAGTAGAGATCGGAACGATTGTCGGGTGACAGTTCGCCATTTACTCGGTTCTGCTTCCCGTTCACTCTTAAGCGTTGAACATCGCTTAAATCAAATTCCTTCCTTGTTTTCGAAATATTCATGTGAGCTGGCATCCGAAACGTATTTCACAACGACCATGGAAATGACCATGAATCTTGGTTCAATAGGCATTGTTTTATGCTCTTTTTCTCATCATTCTCAATCCATGCAGGAAAGAACTACGTGTCTCTCGTAACGAGTTGAGCAATAGGTTTATCAATCGGGATCAAGCGGGATAGATGCCAACACTAATGTCCATAGTCGCTAATTTCGCTGAAAATTGCAGAACCACTCAAGATCAATTACAGATCAAGCGGAGCACTGCCCTAGGAATAAGTGCCTCTGCGCCATTAAGAACCAAATGACAACTCTGCACCGCAGGCGAGGGATAATCACCAAAATACGCAAAACAAGTGAGTTTTAGCTTAGAACCAGAAAAATTTTGTTGGAGGTAGCGCGGAGCGCCCCACAATCCCGACTTAAAATACCAGCCCATCGTGAAAAGACGAGATGAAAAGATGATGAGTCAAAATTTGAAAACTGACCTATGGCGAATACGCGACCGTTTCTTGGAAAATTTGCAGACGATTTCTCTGTGAATTTAAGCGTGAGCCTGGACATATCCCTTTACAATGAGGACGAAGTAACTGGGAATACCCTTTAAGAGCAGTTGAGGAGCGGGGCGTGTCAAAGTCTGGATCATTTCTTCTGTTCGGTTCAACGGAGGCCTACAGCGGTAAGTCGGCAACAATGCTGGGCATGGCTTTCCAACTCCAAGAAAAGGGGCTTGATGTCAGCTACGGTAAGCTTCTTGGAACATGTCTAAAAGCGAAGCAGGTGGGCAGTCTTGATGAAGACGTCCAGTTTATTTCTCGTGCGATGAAGATATCTCAGGAGAGGTTGTATCTTCCGTTGTTGAATCTCCAAGATTCAACGATTTCAAAACGGATCGCAGGTGAGGACACGACAGATTATCATCAATCCTTGACGAAATACCTGGATACGCAGCAAGGTGATATTGCGTTAATTGAGGGTCCAGGTACTCTTTTTGAGGGTAAATTATTCGGACTCTCCCTTCCTGAAGTCGCGGAAATTTTAGATGCTCCTGTCATGCTGGTGTGTCGCTACCATTCACCACTGGTTGTTGATCAAATCTTATCCGCGAAGGAAATATTGGGCGATCGCCTCATCGGGGTAGTGATTAATGACGTTTTAGAGCATCAACTCGATCTGGTTAACCACTCAGTGGTTCCATTTTTGTCGAGTCGTATAATCAAAACCTGTGCGGTGTTGCCTCGCAGTGATGTGCTTCGAAGCGTTAGTGTCAGTGAGTTGGTCAAACAGTTACAGGCAGAAGTGCTGTGTTGCCCCAATCGCTTAGATCTCATGGTTGAGAGTCTAAAAATTGGTGCGATGAACGTTAATTCAGCCCTTAAGTATTTTCGGAAAGCACGAAATATGGCGGTTGTTACCGGGGGCGATCGCACGGATCTGCAGCTAGCTGCCCTGGAAACATCGACTCACTGCCTGATTTTAACGGGACACCTCCCTCCGACCGATACAGTCTGCAGTCGTGCAGAAGACTTAGAAATTCCAATCTTGTCAGTTGACTTGGATACGCTCACAACCGTTGAGATTATCGACAACACGTTTGGGCAGGTGAGGCTGCAAGAGCCTATCAAAGTTGAGTGCATTCGTGAAATGATGGCTCAGTATTGCAATATCGATAGTGTTCTTGAGTCGCTAAACCTATGAACTAGTCGTGAGTTAAGCGTCCAGAAACCAATGTAGTCTTTGAACCTTGCTGTCAACTCATTATCTGTGTCAGACGATTTGGCAACGTTTACTAAGAAGAGATCAGCGACTGAGTCGCTGATTTCTTCTTAGTAAATCTGAGTAAATCTGAGAAGTTTGCCAAGTCGTGTATTTCAGCTTTACGGCCCCTAATAATGCTGTTTTTCAGTATCGTTAACTCGCAATAGGAAAATTGACTGCATTAAGTCGTTGGTCAAGGTACAGATACAGTCCTTCACTACCTTGGAAATAAATGCTTACTCTGCTAGAACTTTGCTCTGCAGACACAATTGTGGCGTGGTAATAGGGCGTAGCTAGAAAATTTAACCAGTCTGCAACATCAGTGAGTGGCACAGATAATTTACCGAGGCGATCGCCATCCGTGCAATCAATGGAGAAAAAAGATAGTTGCATCATTCCAAACCCCTCGACATATTGAATCAATTTACCAACTAGAGACAAACGAACCGCCTTGCATCCTTCCGTAATTGAAGACGCTACGACATCCAACTGAACGCATTTATAGAGCAGCCTAGAACAATACACTTATAGTTCAAATGTATCATACAACAGTGCGGCGATCGCATCCCTCTTCAAAAAGTTGTATCGAATCAGGACGTATGGACTGCATACGATGGCCTGGGACTGAACAGCGATCGAATGCGATCGCAAAATCGTTCTTTATCGTCAGCTCTTATTTATAGTTATGTGATCATTCACTCATGATGTGTTGACATAAAATTCTATTTCGGTAACAATAGATACAGAAACGAAATCGTTCATCTTCAAAAGATAGCGTTTTTCTTATTGAAGACGGAAGTAGGGATTGCCCGAAGGAACGCGCCTCATCATCACACGATATGTTTCGTTTACTAAAACACAACTAGTTTTGAGAGGCGATAAATTATGGAACTTCACTACCGTGGCGTGGCTTACAACGCAGGTTCGGATACGTTAGAAACAACTGAAAGTAATGTGGTTGGACATTATCGAGGCGCCACATGGCGTATGCGCCAAGCTAAGGTGAATCCTCAGGCTGATCAGTCCCATGCACGCATCAAGTATCGTGGCGCTTGGGTTCGATAAATTGTCATCCTGTAGGCCATTGTGTTTACTAAAGCAAGCTTGAATGATGTTTAGCTATTGCTCTAAGTTAGCTGCAATCTAAGGCTGTTCAAGTTTGACACAAGGTTCTTCTCGATAAGTAGCACCCTGATACAGGGTGCTTTTTTTCGTTGAATGCTTTACGGTGTGGATATTCCGTTCAATGGGTTTGGATTTTAACCCGTGATTGTGAGGCGCGAAGCGTCCCACAATCACGTTAAATTTTTCCCGGCTTACTTGATAAGCCGTTCAGTGATGATTGTGCTTTCCATTGAAAGGCAGTTGCATTGATGTATTTGCTTGGCTTTACCCTGTGAAAACAAACGCACTCTTTTTGCTTAAAGTGGGAGTCATTTCCACTGGCTTATCTGTTTTGGTGAAGTATGGAGGACGATACACGTCGATTCCAGCAACCCAATCTGTGGCGTTAGCCATTGTTTTTGTTCCGGTGGTTTTGTTGGGCTTAGGCCTTGCCTTGCACTATCGTTTTCAATCAAAATCCAATGCGCACCATCGCTGAAATTAATGACAAAATCCTGAGTCGTCAGGCGACTGTGTTGACCGTTGACGAGGTAAAAGTCAGGGTTGAAGCAGATGGGGTTAAAGCTGTTGCTCAACAGGTTGATGTGGTGACGACGGGAACGTTTGAGCCAATGGAATCCTCTGGAGCAGTGATTAACCTAGGACATACAGATCCACCCATTAAAATTCGGCAGTGTTGGCTGGATACTGTTCCTGCCTATGCTGGCTTTGGTGCTGTTGATCTCTATATTGGCGCAACCCAGATGTCTGACTATTCTGGAAGCGGGGATGTTGCTGAATCAGATGAGTGGCGAGAGCGGGGGGGTGGGCATGTCATTGCAGATTTAATTGCCGGAAAAACAGTTCACCTGCGAGCTATTGGCCATGTGACCGATTGCTATCCACGCGCGTCGTTTGAAACCACGATTTCTTGTTCATCAATTAATCAGTTCTACTTATTTAATCCACGAAATCTCTATCAGAATTTTGTCGTAGGCGTTAATGGGGGCGATCGCCCTCTTTTTACCTACCTCGGTCCGCTGCTTCCAGGCTTAGGAAATGCTGTTTATTCTAATCCTGGCGCTATTTCTCCTCTTTGGAATGATCCTGATTTAACACTCATTGGCATTGGGACGCGAATCTTACTAGGGGGCGGCATCGGGTACGTAGCGTGGGAAGGAACCCAACATTTTCCTCTACAAAAGCGATTACCAAATCAGACGCCTGTTGGACCAGCCGCAACATTAGCGCTCATCGGAGATGCAAAGCAGATGGATGCCCGATGGGTGAAAGGGTGCTATCTCAAGGGATATGGTCCATCGTTGATGTTGGGAATTGGTGTTCCATTGCCTGTGCTTCATGAAGACGTGATTGCACGATGTGCTGTTCGCGATCAAGACATCGTTGCACCAGTGGTCGATTTTTCCATTCCTCGTCGGGTTCGGCCAACCTTCGGCTTGGTCAGCTATGCTCAACTTAAATCAGGCCATATTCGGATCGACGGGAAGACAACACGCACCGCTCCTCTGGCCAGCATTCATCTCTCGCTAAAAGTTGCGCATGAACTCAAGCAACAGATCGAAGAAGGGCGCTTTCTCTTAACCGAGCCTGTTGCATCGATTCCGATGGATCGTATGTTTACGGCGCAAGATCGGTGGAGTGGGCAACGTGCTCCTGAGTAGATTCCAGAATACGCAAAAGGGGCTACGAATGAATGTCGTAGCCCCGCTGGAAAATATGAATTAAGCCTCGTCCAACTTGGACGCGGCTTAATTGGAGAGTCTAATTGGTTTTAGGCTGAGGTTTCTCAACTCCTGCCTTGCGAGCTTTTGAGATCGGTTGCCGCCTTGGCCCTTCTGGACGCTCTGGGCGATCGCCATGACTTGGGCGACTGTTGCTGTTCCATCGGCGCTTGCCAGGTGGCCCTCCACGACCACGCGGTCCTCCACGACCACTGGGAGCATTTTTATCTCGCTTTTTCGGTAGAACGATGCCGATCATCGTTCCATCTTGAATCACAAGATCGGTGCCATCCCGTTGAACGTTCAGATCCCAGAAATATCCCGTCACTCGTCCTTCTAATTTGCCTTTTAGAACCAAATTAAAAGAGCGTTCCTGAGTGGTTCCCTTGCGAGGCGCTTGACGAATTTTAACGGTAACTTCGTTCTCTTCATCCGATGCTTTGACAACTTCTCCTCGAATAGAGAAGTAGCCATCTCTCAGCATTTCTTGATCACCGGCTAAAAATGGCAACGGTTTGTCAGGCACTGATTCAGCACGATCCTGCTCTACCGCGACGGCTGGACTCGTCGACGCATCGTCGCCAGACTCATTAGCGGGTTCAACGCTGTCTGATGTTGATTCATCTGGGTCACCTGTATCGGGCGATTGCTCGTTTTCGGTCGATGTATCAGTAACTGCTTCTGTTTCTACAGCCTCTGGCTCTAATGTATCTGTCTCGTCGGTGGGGCCAACCTCTGGAATGTCTGCTGATAAGTCAGAAGATAACGCAACAGCAGCACTTGAAGCCTCCACCTCAGTAGACATGCTACTGCTAGAGTCATCTTCAACGGCAGCATCTTCCATGGTGCTATCAGACACACGATTAAGCTTTTCTGGTTCCCACACACCGACGACTTGTGCATGCAGATAGCGATCCTTATTTCGTGTTCGTGGATACACAACCCAAAGGTGGTGCTTTTCTAAATCGATATGCTTCTTGACAAGGCTCATGACTCGTCCAAGAAGCACAGAATCGATTTCAAGACCTTTCTCGGTTATCAGATTACCGCGAGTAAACTGCTCTTCGGATGGAACGTACTTCCCGTAGATTAGGCCAATCGCTCGATATTGCTTTGGTTCGCTAGCTGGCGGAATCGGAAGCTGTCGAGACAACTCATCGTTTTCATCTGATGATTCAGATGAAGTCATTTCAAGGGCCGGTTGGTCAGGTACTAAAGAATCTGCCATAGCTTCTGCTGGTGATGTTAGAGGCGAATGTTCAGCTTCTAACACTGGTTCGGAGGAAGTAACTACATCTTCCTTAGGTGAGTCGGTCTGGTGCTTCATGTGTTCCCCTGCTGAACTAACCTGCTCAGGCGGCTGAATGCTGCCTTGAGTATCACGTCGCGCCTCTGAATTGTGCTGCCGAAAGAATTGATCCCTGAATTGCTGTTCTAAATGAACTCACACTTCTTGCTGCCGTAGCAGAGCACTAGCACTAAGGGCGTATCAATTGCTTTAAGCCAGATTAAAACCTAGGTTAACATCTGCACTTAATGCGGTGTACTTCAGCTCAGTATAGCCTTCCCTTATGGCTGGTGTTGATGGTAGTCAAAGGAGTTTAATGTTCTTCACGGGAATTCTTTGGATTGGCATCAATTCAGGTATGGCACAGTGAATAAACGGCGAATGAGCCGTACGTAGATCAATTCCTAAGAGAAATTGCCTAGAGTCCGACCTGAAATGGCATAGAGCCACCATGAATCCGTCGTTTACGCACATATTGTTATACACAAGTGGCGATCAGACTCAGGCACTTTTTAAGAAACTCATTGCGAAATTACTAGGCCTTCATCAGATTCACATGAATTCAATCGTATTGATGAAGGGATACCTACTTGTGGGATGTGCAATGCACGTTGTGTGCTACGGAAGCAGTTTTTATTCGCCACAGTGGAATGTCGCTTCAGCGTTGGGATCACTCATGACTTGGCAAACTTCTCAAAATTGCAACGAAGGAATGAGGGGGTGGGGGGCGGGGGGGGGCCCCCC
>JBCCWF010000279.1:0-8754 GCA_039194035.1 Cyanobacteria bacterium P01_E01_bin.6
GTTTTCTGGTTCTATTGCCTGTCTATTTCCAATTAACGAATAACGGCGCATGGCTCTGTTTCAATTTTGAGAAGCTTGCCAAGTCGTAATAGTTTTCTGGTTCTATTGCCTGTCTATTTCCAATTAACGAATAACGGCGCGTTGAAGCAACTTTGTACCTTCTTCAACGCGTCGTTATTCGTTGATTGAGAAAACAATAATCATGGAGCCATGGTCATTAACATGAGCCTCAACCGCAACCTTTTACTTCAGTCAGCAACTGAATCATAAGTGGCGCAAACCGTGAATTGTTGTTTTTTATACACCTTCATGGTTTTGTCCTATACATTCGAAAAACGAAAATTCTGATAAGGATGGTGTAGATCACTCGAAATGTCTGCCTTAGCGATGACTCGGGACGTCACTTCATGCTCCGATCACACCTGCTGAGTCAACGAAAGTGGCGATCGCCTTGTCAATGAGCAAATCGCTCAAAGAATCTATCCTTGGGGGGTTGACACCTTGTGGTGAACCTACTCCCTACTTTCGCATGACAAAAAATCTTTACCACAAGAAAAGCAAAAATATCCCATTTATAACTATTTTTTTACTTTTCTAAGCACTCATGTTAATTTGCTCTAAGCGAAGGTTCTAACACCTTGCTGATGTTGCACGTACGTCTTTTCTAGGAACTCATAATGACAAAGACTACCTCGGCGATTAAGGCTTTTATTGACACCTACGATAACGAGCCTTTGGGATATGAGAATTTAGAACACGCGATTGAGGGTATTTGCTTCAGTGCACCATTTAGAAGTTTGCTGCTTTCATTGATCGACAGCCCAGCTTTTTCAGAAGAGCTTGGAAAAGAATTTGCATCGATAGGGGCAATTCAAGGCTTATCAGCATGCCGCAAGCTTCGGAGCTGTCTGAATCATACGCTCAGTCACTTCTTTGGTTTGTTGGCCGAGCTAGTGGCTTCATTGGATATGGCTGCGGCAATAGATTGGTCTCAATTTGCAAACAGAATTCACCAATCTAGCGTGGGTTCGCAGAAACTTCTGAATTTTCTGGTGAATGGCAAAGATGGCAAATTCTACGAAGAATTGGCTCATACACTTGTTGAGACAGACCCACACGCGATCTATCCAACATCGAGCTATCGTCAAAGTCACGCGCATGTGGTCAGCACTGATGATGATCACGTCATTGAAGCGGTCATGACATCCAGTACTTTTACCTCAATTCGAGTATTGGAAAACTCGCTTGACCCTGAGCAAATGGTATTGCGTGACCTCTATGTTGCTCACGGGCGCTGCGTTTGCCTTGTGGATCAGAATGTAGAGCGTTACTACGGCGAGCAAATTGAGCGCTACTTCAACCACCACGGTATCCAGCTGGATAAGTTGGTGTACCGAGCGATGGAAGTTGATAAAGGCATTCACACCGTTGAACGGATGTTGGGAGACTTCAAGCAACTCGGAGTTTCTCGAAATGAGCCTGTCCTTATCATTGGTGGTGGCGTTTTGACGGACACGGGTGGACTGGCCTGCGCACTGTATCACCGCAACACGCCGTACGTGATGCTGTCCACATCAATTGTGGCTGGAATTGATGCAGGGCCTTCTCCACGTACCTGTTGCGATGGATTTGGCTACAAGAATCTGTTTGGAGCCTATCATGCGCCTGTTCTATCGTTGACGGATCGGTCTTTCTTTAAGACATTGCGTGAAGGATGGCTTCGGCACGGTATTGCTGAAATTATCAAGATGGCAACCGTTAAGAATAAAG
This sequence comes from Cyanobacteria bacterium P01_E01_bin.6, assembly GCA_039194035.1. Lineage (GTDB taxonomy): Bacteria > Cyanobacteriota > Cyanobacteriia > CAKZMO01 > CAKZMO01 > JBCCWF01. The sequence continues at coordinate 1,771 of JBCCWF010000279.1, forward strand.
AGTTGTTCTGTTATTTGGAGCAAGCTGGCTCAAAGCTAATTGAGACTCGCTTTGGAACGTTAGACTGCACGTCTGGAGATGAGATCAGTACCCTCTCTCAGAAAATTCTAGGGGCTGCACTCCGAAGCTATGTCGAAGCCGAATACGACAACTTGTACGAAACTCATCAGTGTCGCCCTCATGCCTATGGTCATACCTGGTCTCCGGGGTTTGAAATTGAGGCTGGACTGTTGCACGGTCATGCGGTTGCCATTGGGATGGGTTTTGGCGCTTATCTCAGCTACAAAAATCAGTGGATTAGCTCTGATGAGTTCCACCGGATTCTTCGCCTCATCAGTTCTTTTGGATTGAGTCTCTGGCACGATGTTCTTCTGAATAAGGAAACAGTTTGGGCGGCTCAAGAAAAGATGGTTCAGAAACGTGGCATGAACCTCGCTGCCCCACTACCGAAGGGTGAAATTGGCAAGTGCGGATACCTCAATTCTCTGACTCGCGATGAGCTAAACAGTGCAATTGAAGAATATCAAGAGGTTTGCGCTGATTATCCAAGAAAAGGCCGAGGCATCGATCCATTGTGTCGTGATGTTGGTCTAGAAGATCCGTCTACCGTTGCTCACCATATTCCTGCTGAATCTGCGGATGACTATGTGGGTAACTCCTCAGGTGTATTGTCCGGTGTTTAAGAAACAGACAGCAGAATAGAGGTAACTTGTCTAAGGGGAAGCGTGGTGGTTCGGCGCTTCCACTTAGTGATGTTTGGGCTTTTGTCATCGTGACATTTCATTCAACATGACTTGGCAAACTTCTCAAAATTGCAACGAAGAAATAAAGGTTTGGGGCGCAACGCGCACCCCAAACCCTGATTCCTCTGTAAACGTTGCCAAGTTATGATTCAACCCAATCCAGTAACCACCCTGGATTGGGTTTGTTGAAATACCAATACAAGGGAGGTTATGGAAGCACTATGGCGTATGAATCATTTGATGTTGTCATTCCGCTTTATCGAATGCGCTGGAATACACGAGCGGTATTGGAAGGATTGACCACTCACTATAGCCCTCGTTCTATTCATGTGATTGCACCAGAGTCAGAAGCGCGATCGCTCGCAATGGTGGCTCAAGACTGGCAAACCGCACCCCTTCACACTCATGCAGAAGAATCATTTTTCCATCTCACGAAAGATGAAATCTGTGCAGAGCTTGATTTGGGGAAATCACTCTATACGCCAGGTTGGTTCTACCAACAGTTATTAAAGCTCGGCGCATCTGAGGGAATTGACGGACTGAGCGAGTGGTACGTTGTCTGGGATAGTGACTTGTTGCCTGTGGATACATGGCCTCTGATTCATGAAGAGCAGGGTAGAGTGCAACATACCTTTGCGCTCCTGCAGCATAACCAGTATGGAAATGCCAAAATTGTGTCTGCATGGGCAACATGGATTCGCTCTGTGCTTGGGGTTGAACCTGTCACAGATCTTGAGGGCACGTTTATTCCACACCACATGTGGTTCAAGCAAGAGTACCTGGAATCCTTTAAGCGTCAGATTCAGCAATATTTTCAATCAGATGACCATTGGCTGTTATTGATGATGCGATCGGCTAATCAGTTTGATACGTTTGGTGAGTATTGGTGCTATTCATCATGGGTGGCAGCAACTGCTCCTGAGGAGCCTGCCTTTTATCCCTATGAAAAGTATGGAGCCACGACTGAACGATTTTTTGATGATGGCACCGGATTGTTCTCTGCTGCCTTGAGACGCTATCAGCAACAGCAGCCAACAGAAACTCAGTCCTCTGAGGACAATTTTTCGCCGTCCTATGATGAGGTGCAAGCCTTTATTAAACAAGAGTATGGAGTGGAGAGCCTTCCGTCTTCACTGTCGTTTGAAAGTAGTCCCCGTCATTTGAAGAAAAATGAAGAAACCATGCACATTGAAGAAAGTCGCTCTCGGTGGAATCCTCGGATGACAGCAGCGACAACAGCTTAAGACATCACTATACCGATATGGCAGTGTTTACAAAGAAATGAGCGATTGAGGCGCTCTCAGCGCGCTTCAATCGCTCATTTCTTTGTCATGAATCTGAGAGGTTTGCCAAGTCGTGATCATTCCATTCGAGTGGGTTCGCATCAATTTGCATCAATGAGATGTCATCCGCCACCCCTGTCCTGATGCGCGATTGACTCATAGCGTTCACTGCATCCTGAACGACATGAGTTTTTATTTTGGAGATTTCTAATCGAGACCAACTAAGTACCTGGACGAAGTTAAAACCCAAACCCCAAATCCTGTGCCGCCCGAGCAGCGGGCGGCACAGGATTTGGAAGGTTACGTTTACTTATGTCTAGCTACGTATTACAAGATGGTTGAACCGTCTACTGGGCTGGGAATGCTAGAAGTGCGCAGCAAATAGGACATTTTTTATAAGACATCGCACCTTAAAGATTGAATCATGATTCAACGACGAGCATTCTTGGTATATGGCCTATTCTTTCTAGGTGGTTGTGCCTTTGCACAAACAGCAACAGTGCAATCGAATGCTACAGTCGATCGCCCTGAGAGACTGCGGTTTGCAGTAACTGATTTGAGTGGAGCTGGTGAATTAGAGCAAGATTTTGGTGCGTTTCGCCAGTCACTAGAAGACGTGTTAGGCATGCCCATTGAGTTTTTCCCCGTTGAGAACTATTCAGCAGCAGCCCCCGCACTTTTGGCAAATGAGCTAGATTTTGCAATGGCTGGGCCATCTGAATATCTCTTATTGCGAGCCAGAGCGAATGCAGTACCCATTGTTGGGTTGACTCGGCCTGACTATTCCTCGATGGTGATGACTCGCGTTGATAGTGGAATCGAAACCTTAGCTGATTTGCGGGGCAAAACTATTGCGATGCGCACGGAAGGTTCGACAGCTGGCCACATTGTGCCGATGAAGATGTTAATGGATGCAGGCCTTCTTCCGCAGCAAGACTATGAGGTTCTGATGCTGAACAGGGATGCTTTTGAGGCGCTAGAAACTGGGCAAGTTGATGCTTGGGCAGATTCTAGCGGTCGGTATTTGGAATTTGTGCAAGAGCTAGGAACCGATGAGAGCATTGAGGTGATTGCGAGAAGTGATAACTTACCTCCAGATGTACTGGTTGCGAATCCTAGCCTCGGTGACGAATTTATTGAAGAGGTGCGGAAGCACATTCTTGATCATCAAGATCAATTAGTTACGGCACTACTGGCTTCAGAAGCAAACCAGAAGTATCGGCAATCTGAGTGGATTGCGGTTCAGGATGATGACTATCAATCCTTGCGCGATAGCTACTATGCCATTGGACAGGGTTCTGCAATTGAGTGATGGCTTTAGTTGATGAAGCGGATGATCCCATTTTCCTCGAAGCTCACGTTATTGTTTCCGTCAGGGGGTAGCCTGAGTCGGTTGTTTGGCATTGATCAAAGCATTTCGAAAAAAATTGGTTTCGGCTATGCACTTGCTTTAGGAACTGCTGTGATTGGGACAAGTGTCGGTTTATTGGGTGGTTCCTACTATGCTCGTCCTGCTCAGATTCAAGCCCAGAAAATGCTTCATAAAAAGCAATTGCTGAATGATTTTGATAATCGACTCTTGCGCATTCAACTACATCCTCAGCGATTATTGGCGATCGCCGGAGAGGGTGGCATCTGGTTACAATATGAAACCAATCAATTTCGTATTGACCTCCAGCAACTTCATCGGTTACTCGACACCATTGAGCAACTGATGCAAGAAAATTCACGACTCAATGCTGATCAAATGCCATTATTGACGGCATATCGGCAGAGTCTGCAAGATTACGAGACATTTGCCCAACGCCTACAAGATACGGTGACGGGTCGTGATGATGAACAAATAGCGACCGAAGTTCTGGTCGCAACACTTAGCAGTAGCAGTGTTAGCGAACTTTCTACGACCTTTGAGCGACTATCTGAAGATTTAACGCGGCTGCAACAAACGGTGGATCAGCAGTATGTTCAAGCAACGACACAGTTGCAACGGGCAGAACAGCTGAGGGTGACGCTCATTCTGAGCAGTATGACGATCTCCATTGGATTGGCGATCGCCCTGGCTGTGATGACAAGTCGGGCGATCGCCCGACCCATTGAACACTTGACAAGCGTGGCTCGTCGCGTCACCCAAGATAATAACTTCCATCTGCAAGCGCCGATTTATACCCGTGATGAAGTCTCGCTACTGGCTCAAGCCCTCAATCAACTCGTGAGCTGGGCCGGGCAATACACCACTGAGTTAGAAGATGCTCGACAGACATTAGAAGATCGGGTTGACGAAAGAACCAAAGCTCTCATGAAATCGGAGGAATCCTTACGTCTGAAAGCCAGTGACTTGCAACACGCGTTAGATGAGCTGAGACAGACTCAGTTGCACCTCATCCAAAGCGAAAAAATGTCCAGCTTAGGACAGATGGTAGCAGGGGTCGCCCATGAGATTAATAATCCGGTGAGTTTCATCTACGGCAATCTTCAATATGTTGCTCAATACAGAGACGATATGATGCGCTTATTGCGTCTTTACCAAAGAGACTATCCTGAGCCTAATGCCGAAATAAACGCTGTGCTTAAGGAGGTCGATTTTGATTTCTTGCAGCAAGATTTTCCGGAAGTGATTCAATCGATGGAGGAAGGCACTACGCGAATTCGCGATATTGTCAAATCTCTGCGAACATTTTCACGCCTTGACGAAGCAGCATTGAAGGAGGTGGATGTTCATGCAGGACTCGATAGTACGTTGACCATTTTGGGCAATCGTCTCAAGGTAAATCCGAATTCTTCAGGCATTAAGATTGTGCGACGCTATGGCTCTTTACCTGTTATCGAATGCTATGCAGGACAGATTAATCAAGTATTTATGAACGTTTTGATCAACGCTATCGATGCCCTTGAATTGTCCTCAGAAGCCGTTGATCCGACCATTACAATTACGACTCAGGTTATTGATTCACGTTGGATCTCAATTATGATTGCCGATAATGGCCCCGGTATTCCTGAAGCCATTGTAAATCGACTATTTGAGCCATTTTTTACAACCAAAGATGTGGGCAGTGGAACAGGTCTGGGATTATCGATTAGCTACCAAATTGTGACTGAAACCCATGGGGGATATTTGGGATGTGAATCAATCCCTGGGCGAGGCGCTATTTTTAGCATTAAATTGCCGATCAAGCTGGAATCCAGTTGTTCAGGTGACGCGGCTCACTCTGGTGTTTCTTTAGAGTCTGTTTCGTAATCATTTTGTGGTGTTAACGATGATTGTTGATTGGACGATTAAAACCAAGGTTTTGTGCTTAAAGGCAATCCAAATAGTGGGCTGTTGCTGCTACACTCTTCCTCTAAGTCGGCGCGTTTAGTCATTAATCACCCTCATCAGTACCTGGACGTCATTAAAACCAAACCCTCAAATCCTATGCCGCCCGCGCAGCGGGCGACACAGGATTTGGAAGGTTAGCTTACTTATGTCTCGCTACTGATGAGGGGGCACAAACCATTCTCGCCGGAACGCAGACCACCTGTAATCTCATATGGCGTATCGGTTTCAATTTCAGGTTATTTGGCAAAATTTGGATCTTTTGCTCGTGGGAGTTTGGTTGACGATAAAGCTCTCCGCGCTAGCGACTGTTTTAGGGCTAAGCGTTGGCATGGTGGGGGCCATGTGTCGTACCTCAAGCAATGGCATTCTAAGGGCGATCGCCACAAGCTACGTGGAACTCATCCGCAATACCCCGTTTTTGGTACAGCTCCTGTTCATCTTTTTTGGTATCTCGACGCTTGGGCCAAAACTAGGTGCGGATCAAGCGGCGCTCCTTGCGCTCACGATTAATTTTGGTGCGTATGCCACCGAAATCATTCGGGGCGGTATTATCGGGATTCCTCAAGGGCAAATTGAAGCTGCCCTGTCTTTAGGAATGAAGCGCCTCCAAATTTTTCGGCACATCATTATTCCACCGGCGATCGCCACCATTTATCCTGCGTTGACCAGCCAGATTATCTTGTTACTCCTCCTTTCAAGTGTGGTGTCTCAGATTGCGGCAGAAGAGCTAACCTTCACTGGAAATTTCTTGCGATCGCGCACGTTTCGAGATCTTGAGGTATATCTGGCGATCGCCATCATTTACGTCATTCTTGCCCTCAGCCTCAAGCTGTTGGCTTATCTGCTGCAGCAACGACTGTTCCGATTTCAACGCTATCTCTAGAGAGCATGCGCGATTTTACATCTGCCGAAATTATCTTTGCACTCATGTGGGCAGCCCGGTGGACGGTATTACTCTCCATTGTGGCGTTTGCGTGTGGTGGTGCCGCTGGCGTCATGGTGACGCTGATCCGAATTTCACCCGTTAAGCCTGTTCGTTTTCTGGGGCGAGTGTATGTAGAAGTGATTCAAGGAATTCCATTACTCATTCAGTTTTTGTTGGTCTTCTTTGGATTGAGGGTTCTTGGGATTAGACTGTCGCCTTGGATGGCTGCAACGCTGGCATTGACGACATTCACGAGTGCATTTTTGGCCGATATTTGGCGTGGCTCCATTCAGGCGATTCCCAAAGAACAATGGGATGCGTCTTCGGCACTCAGTTTTAACTATTTTCAGCAGCTTGGACTGATTATTTTGCCCCAGGCTATTCGCACATCGATTCCGCCAACGGTTGGCTTTTTAGTTCAGGTGATTAAAGGAACGTCGCTGGCATCTGCCATTGGGTTTGTTGAGTTGGCACGGTCAGCCAGCAATATTACGAACGTGACCTTCGATCCTTTCTTTGTCTACTTATCAACGGCGATGATCTACTTTTTTATCTGTTTTCCAATTTCGATTCTGAGCCGTCGGTTAGAGAAAAAATTGACCTATGAGTAGGGCATTTGGAAACGTTTGTGGCGATTAACGTCTCGACGACACCGTACTCCTGCGAATTTAAAGGGTCTGGAACCTTTGGAGGTAATGGATCTGCAAATAAAAAAGA
>JBCCWF010000280.1:0-8713 GCA_039194035.1 Cyanobacteria bacterium P01_E01_bin.6
AAGCTCATGAATATTTGATGGGAATAAATTGCTGTCCTCACTGTTTTCTATGAGAGTTTTCAAGATGACGTACTCTGTCAATCCCAACAGAGTTTCTTTTACTTTTCGTCCAGCTTTGGCTAATCGTTTCTCAGCAGAATTTTGAGCATTAAACCGCTCTTCTTCTGCCCATTTCTCGATTGGATTCTCAGTACCATACTTAGCTTCAAAAGCCTTGATTGAAGCCCTGCCACGCTCGTTCAGGTAGTAGGTGAAACGGCGATCGCCATTACACTTCAGTCTGTCCATCAGGCCCTTGACCTGCGCATTAGAAACTGCACTTTGATGCCGAACAGTCGCGTTCGACTCTGCGATCGCTGACATGCGTTCGCATATTTCGGCCATGAGCATTCCTCTGCCTCTGCCCTCCGACAAGGCTTTGATGGCGATGTATTGGTTCAGTGTCGGCACCGTTGCCACGGGGTTGCCACTTACAATCGCCCAGTAATTGTCAGCGATGGTGCGGCCATAGCTTCTCCGGTAATGCTCGTACATCACCTCCTGAGATGACCCCAAGGGAGGCCAGTCCCGATCTCGGCGCAATTCTTTTGGCTCAATTCCCATATTCATTAGTTACCTTCCCTCCCGAAGTCTTCCATCTCAATCTCTGTACACCAGTCCATTGAGGGGGCTGGATATAATCGATGCGCGATCGCCACACCAACAGATAGGTGCTCCATCAATAAAAGCTCTTGAGTCGTCAGTTTGCCGACAATTGCAGCAATGGCCATGTTCGCCTGTGCTCTCCGAAGGAAAGGCTGTAGCACCATGCTGCACTGCTGTTTATGGGCGGCACCTCGAATAGTTTTAGCGAGGTGGTTTAGGTGGGCGATCGCCAGCAGCCAATTCACTTCACCATCGGGTAGATCGCCTGAGTTTATGGCTAATAGCTCATCGGTGGCCTCAATCCATTCGTCCATTTCCAGGTAAGGTTGCAACTGAATAACTGTCATGCCGCTTCCTCCATCTGAGCAAGGTAATTTGCGTACACCTGTCGCGCAGTTGGCGATACGGCACCATCAACTCGACAACGCAGAATCGTGTAACAAGCTTTGCGAAGATCGTCTTTGTACTCTTGTGCTCTTTTTCTGATGCTTTTTCGTGTCGCATCGTACGCAGGCGTTATGTGCTGATGTCTTAAAACAGCAGCGATCGCATTTACTGTCACCTCGCCATGCAATTCAATGGTGCGGTCGATGATTTCTCTCGCCTCAACTGACTCGCAGCGGAAGTAAATTCCATTGACTATCTGGTGGGCGATCGCGTATCTTTCCTGAACATCCATGGCGCACCTCACGCAGCATGCTTAAACAGTGAGTCGAGATAGACACGGGCTGTCTGACGGTAGCTGCGTGTTGCATCTAGGCTGGTGCTCGTTCCGTTTTGCAGAAGGAATAGAGACAGGGCCGCCGAAAACACCCGATCCTGATCCCAATCGGGATGGGTTTCGAGGTAAGCGGTCAGGGACTCGTGGAGGCTTTCGGGGACTTCGGCTATAATGCTGATTATTGGGTTCATTTATTGATATCCAAATAAATTTCGTGGATGGCGACGCACTAGGGGCTTGGGGGCTTAACTATGCGTCGCTTTTTATGAGGCTTTACTGCTTGATTCGTAGTGATCGAGCAATATTTTTAAGGCGTACCAATGGCGCACGCCCAAGAAAATTTTTTCAATCCGCTCTTTGTCTTCGCGACTCACCCTGATGTGAGTCGCTCCTTTCTCGGTTAGCACTTGCATTGTTAATATCCATTAGAGTGAGCAGTACAACTATCATAACTAGTATTCAGACAGTTGAACTATCAAATTGTGTGAAGCTTTAATGAAGAGAGCTGAATGCCTGGTATTGGGTATTCGATAGATTTAGGGCACAATGGGAGCGTGCTTAGTGTGTGATCCTATTATGAAATTTGGCAGCTTTGAATCCAAGGGGCCGCATAGGTTTTGGTATACGTATGCAGGATTGAAGAAATTCAGCGATATCGTTATCCAAACAGTTCGGATAGCAATTGAAAACGGTGAAGCGAGGTCATACACCAATTGGTGTGATCAGACTGGTTATCCGACAAACACTTGGAGACCTTTTTATTTATTGAATCCTGAGCAATTCAAAGCTGTCCCTGAAAGCCTGTGGACGCCTAAAACATTTACTATTCCTAAGTTGGAAACGATTTGGGAATGGGGAGAGCAAGGATTACTCAAGAAGGAAGATGGCAGTTCTTATGCCTATGCAGAGTTGCTATCTGTCTTGGTTGGGATGGAAGAGGTCCCAAAGTTGAAAGACGCAGAATATCCAAGCAACCCTGCTTCAAAAAGTGCCACGGAACATCCATTCGCTGAGGCGATCGCCCTACTTCGCAAAGTAATAGGCGACATTGACATTGAGGATGTCAGAGAATCGCTCCCGGAGATTGAGGATCTACTGAAAGGGGAACGTCCTGAGCGTGCGCGTTTGATGTACGTTGCCTGGGTTTTTGGTTCGGATCAGAGTTTCTTGGAGAAGCTGACCATTGCTTATGGATACCCATTAGAAGCCAAAAAACCTGCCAAAGGAAAAGGGCAGGCTTATGATGGAAATGGGAAAGGTTCCTCTAATAGCGATCGCAATAATAATGATGTCAAACCCTGCGCGGGGGCCTAACATGCTTCACGATGCGTACTAGTTCGCCATCCATCACTCCAATCCAGGCGTCCACGCAGCATTCAATGCGACCGTAATCGACCAGTGAGAATGCCTGATATTTGAATCCTGACAAATCGGGATGATCAAGATCCAACTCTGAAACAGGAATCACTGCATTTCCCCAGTTATGCAGTGCATTTTTATATCTGACTAACTCCTGTTTATCGTGCCCGTTCTGGTTCCCGTCTATCCAGGCTGGAAACGTAAGCCCTGGAACTGGAAATTTGTTTGTGTTCGACCATCGCGCACGATCATCACTCATGCGAATGATTGCATAGCGATCGTCAGTATTTAAGGCTTTTTGAGATAATGCCGAAAAAAGATCAAATTCAGCTTTAGCTTCTTGCATGATGCTGATACCCTGATGCTCAACATCTATAGCCTGACATAGGCGTGGGCGACCCGGTGCAACGATGCGCACATAGTCAACATCTCTTAGTTTTGGCTTTAAAGCTCTGAGACTGCTTTTCCATTCAGGGAATGTATCACAAACTTTCTGATCAATATCTTCTTTGCCCGAAAGATAAATGTTGCAGATATTTTTGTCTACTGAATAATTAAAAGTCAAATAACCAAATGAAGGTAGTAGCAATACCATCTGGTCATTTGTCGCTGTTATTGGATAAGGCATCGAGACTACACCAGCTAGCTTTATATTTTATACATCAAAAATTCATGCGTTTCACCCGTAGTTGATGTAGATGCGGTAAACGCCTCCGTATTCTCACGGTATTTGTGATGTGTTCCCAGGGGAGTGATCCTTATCACCAGTGCAGGTGTTCTTCTCGTAAACTCTACAACTTTTTGTCAACGCTTGTTCTCAGCTTTTTTCGTGGTGGAGATTTTTGCTGTGCATAAGGATAAGCCTATGCATTATTAGGAGTCAATGATGAGGAAGTTGTGAGGGGTGTAGGTAATAAATTATTCGATAATTTAGCCCTTTGGCGTCAGCCAGTTCGATCATGTTCTTCGTACCTCTTGATCGCCCATCCCAAAAAACGACTGCGTGCGTGGCATATTTAGCCATTGCTTGATTCCGCATTGGGCCAGCTCGTTTGCCGTGGTTACTCCAGTCAGCGGGCATTAGTTTTATTGGGATGTTGCGCTCTTGTGCGTATCGCTCACCTAATTTGTCAGCTCCGTTTGCCGTTCCACTGACAATCTCCAGGTCACTTAAGGATGTGTTTGAGAAGATACGATCGCACCTTGATTTGAGCAGTCCATAATCACCAAATGAACGGCTGCCCGCAATAATGCATCGAATTGTTCGCAGGTTTTCGTTCATACATTTAAAGAAAACAAATCCTTGACTTTTTGGATGACTGCACTTGTAACATCTTTCCTGTTGCGAATGGAAATAAAGTTCGGATCGATATGGCCGTAGTCTGTGAAAACGTTCAGCGAACCTGTTGGGGCATTAATGGCGATCGTAATCATTTTCCATTTATCATCCCAGATAATTTCACACGGATACATGTATCCGTGCTTGATTCGGATTTCCTCAGGCTCCCATTCGGCAACCCAAGCAAGGAACACATCCAAGTACTGCTTACCGTCTTGACTTTCTCCATTCCAATCGCGGAATTCTTCTAGGAATTTTTTTGTTTTTACTTCAGTCATCAAGTTCGCTCTTTGAATTCTTGACAGCATCAATTAGATCGTCAAGCGTACAACCATACAGCTGGGTTAATTGCTTAATCTGTTCTAGTCGCAGGGTGGGCTCGGTACGGCCTTTGTCCCAGTTCCTGACACTTGACTCGGCAACACCTAATTCTTGAGCGACCTGCTGAGCCGTTAGCCCAGCATTGGCTCTTAGTACTTGCATCGTAATTTTTATCTCCATCCTTCCTCTATATCGTAAATGCATTACCGCTAGTTAGATAACAATATCTCTAATCGATTAGCACATCAAGATAAGGAAAAACTATCAATTGAATGGCGTTAATGACTTGACATAACCATTAATTAATTGCTATGTTGAATACAGAAGCAAAGGGGTTGCGCCTATCCCACAAAAAAGGCTCCCCGGCCAGGGCTGCGTCTGACGCCTGAGGAAAAGGCGCAAATATCGACGGGGAACCACCAACAGCGATCGCCAGTCGAAGCGGGCGAGACTCCCGCCCCCGTCATTCCAACCCAGTTCAGAGAAAGGAGACCATCGATGACCACCCGAACCCAGCTAATTCAGTCCTACCTCGAAATTCCTCCGGCTCCGCAGGCCGACAACAGCGATCTTTGCGCGGAAATCACCGAGCTGCTTCAGGCTCTCAGGGACAGCGGCGATCAGATCGCTCTTCTCGAAGTCGCGACAGCTGCGAATTTTTACGCAAAGCAGCTCGCGTCCCGCTAGACCGATTCAGCCCGGATCTCTCCGGGCTTTGCTCCTGCCTAATGCAGCCAACGCCAGTCTCAAGCCTGGGTAAATGCAGAGAGGGCAAGCAATTCGTTAACAGGAGAATCAAGATCGTGGCTGACAACAAATTCGAAAACAATTTTTTCGATGGCGTGACGATTGGTAATTTCAGCAATGAGCCTGACACTATTCAGCAAACAGTTCAGGTGGTTACAGAAGACGGGAACGCTTCAATTTCACGGACTCGCAAGGTTCGCCCTAGCGATGATGGCTCTGATTTTGAGAAGAATTTTGAAGGTTGGGGCTAGGGTTTGGTGAAGCTGCTTAGGTTCAACGCCTATCGCTCGGTGCAATTCCGAGCAGCAGCATTTCAGAGAGCGGCTAGCGAGTAGTCGAGATTACGAACCCCTACACATTTCTGGAGATTTTCTATTATGAGTTTTGAATTACAATCCGCCATTGTTTGCTACGGTTTTGCGTTCATCGCCTGCTTCTGGTTACTCTGCGATCGCCACGCTACGAGGCGTCCAGCTCAGGCACCCATTCAAGAGCCTTTTGATTTTGATTTAGCCGAAGTGGATTTAGGTGAGGAGATGGAAGGGGATGTTCTGAATGAGGCGATCGCCCAGGCTGTTTCTCCTGAAGATAATGCTCTGGATCGACTGATGAGCTTCTCTAAGCGGAAGTTGCAGGGGCTGTGTGACGAGTACAGCATTAACCGCTCTGGCAGCAAGACGGCGATCGCCCAACGGCTATTCACTGAGGGGGTGATGGCGTAACTATTGAGTCTTGGCGGTGGGTCGCCATAAATCCCCAAAACAAAAGGGCGATCGCCCCATGCCTGACAAACATGGCGATCGCCCTCTGTAAACCCTTGTAGAAAAAGGATATAGCTTATGCTACAGCGAAATAAGCCTGGCGGATATACACCAGAAGAAATTACAGATTTTATTGGCGTTTGAAATGAGCTGCACTCGGGCCACGAGCAGGGAGGAGTACCCATTCATTCACGTATCACCGTGGCGTCGATTTCCACAAGTTGTCCTTCATGACCTAAAGTCGAGACTCCGAGTAGCGTGGCAGGTGGGACACTACCGTGGAACTCGTCCTTCACCGCATCCCACGCTTTCATTAGATCGGGTTGTTCTCCGACCACATAGACGACCATTCGTCGTATATGTTCAAAAGTATACCCATACGTCACCAACAGCTTCCGTAGGTTGGCTAAACATTGGTGTGACTGCTGGTAATGGTCTCGCGGGCCTACTATCTGGCCATTCGAATCGTTCGGGACTTGCCCAGCAACGAAGAGCTGATTACCTACCTTCTCTGCATAGCGATATCCAGGAGTCTCAGCGAGTCCGGCCTCCTTTTCCGCCTTGTTCATCGGCGTGATCCTCTGCAAATTCGATGCGCTGAGTACAGGGTTTTCGAGCGATTGCTACAAAATTGGTCTCGAGGGATTCGACCGTTTTACCGTCATGACCAGCGGTGCGCTCGATTTCAAAACCAGCGTCACAAAGCATATCTGTGAGTTGCTCAATAGTATACCACCGGATAATCCAATCGCGTTGTATGGTGTCTATAATGACCCCACTTTTCTCTATTTCAAAGACCAGCTGGGTTTTAACGACCTGCTTTTCAATATCTTCTGTTTGGGACACCGACTGAACGGAAACCACTGTTTCATCAGCATGTGTTGCAGTTCTCTTCGATGAGGGCTGATCGACAAGTTCTGGCCGAAAAACAGGAATGAGGAAATGTCCTCCAGGTTCAAGATGTCTAAAAACCGCATTGATTGCCTGCTGGGCATCACCGATCTGATCAATTAGGCAGAATGACTCTCCAGCTAGGTAACAACTTTTATAACGGTAGCCTACATTCAGGTCCTGCATACGCTGACAGAAGACGATTGGCCGCAGACCTCGGACACGTGCGTTTTCTAGACAAAGGTTTAGCATGTCTTGAGAAGAATCTAGTCCATGCACTTCCAGTCCGCTCTCAATGAGATCTAGCATCGGATGACCCGTCCCACAAGCAAGCTCAAGTGCTGGAGTTCCATATTTCGATACGAACCTCTTTGACGTTTCTGGATCAGCAAGATCGGCAGCGAGAGCCTCATAAAGACCTGCTACTAACCCGCTATAGAACTGACTTGGATCAACAATGTTTGACATATTCTGACGTCCCCGATAAACCGAATGTCAAGACAGATCCTACCGAATCTTGGGCAATTTTTCGTGTGCCGCCTAACGTTCTCAACCAGCGGCGGCAGAAATTTCACTTCAGCAACAATGACTTTTTTCCGTCCGCTGCGTTGGGCTTGTGTACGCCCGGCATGGGCGTGAACTAATGGGGTGAAAGTCCCCTGTAGAGGAACCAGCGTCCAAATGATCAACTCGAGGATCCGAGCGACGACAACTACTAGCTTAAGGCAAGGGCGTTCCCGCGACGGATGGTCTCGTAGCTAACCGCGATGCCTCGCTGAGCCAAGAGTTCTTCCACATCCCGTTAGCTTAAGCAGAAGCGATAGTAGAGCCAGGCTGCATAGCTAATGACTACGGCCGGAAAGCGATGGCGAGAGTAAGGAAACGGGTTGATCATCCATCTCCTTATTCTTCCATCTCGGCATAACGGCCAGTTTATGTGACAGAGCCCTGTCAACGGATTAGGTCAAACGCGCGACCAAGGCTTGACCAATACCGGCCGCTGAGGCGGGGTTTTGCCCCGTAATGATGTTGCCGTCTTCAACCACAAACTCGACCCAGATTTTCCGTTTCTGATAAGTTGCGTCAGAGTTGATCATTTGCTCTTCCAGAAGAAAGGGGATTTTGTCAATGGTCTTGTAGTCAATTTCCTCTTCGCGGGTAAAACCGGTAACATTTCGGCCTGCAACAATCGGCGTGCCGTCTGCAAATTTAATATTGCCCAAAGCTGCTGGACCGTGGCAGACTGCAGATACCGGTGCATTGCGATTGAGCATCGTTAGAACCGCATTATGACTGTCCGGGTTGTCGACCAGATCGAACAATAGCCCGTAGCCGCCGGGGAAATAAATAGAGTCAAAGTCGTTCAGGTTCACGTCTTTCAAAACAGATGTTTCTTCCAGAGCTTTGACGAAAGCGGGCTCTGCGAGCATACTGATCGTAACTTCGTCAGCATCCTTACCGTAAACGGGGGCACGACCACCTTTGGGTGACGCCAATTCGTATTCAACTCCTGCGTCGCGCAGTTCGTGAAGTGCGTGTGTTAATTCCGGCAAATAGGTACCGTTGGGTTCACCGGCCAGCTCGGGATGGTTGGTTACGATAACCAGCACTTTACTCATTTCAATTTGTCCTTAACTAACGGTTTATGTTTAAGAAACGGAAGTGTCCGCATAACGGCTCGGGCTTCAACGGACGGAGATACAATCTATCAATATCAGCTAAGATGCATGAGCCGTTCCGTTGCAAGCCCTTGTTAGGTGAAATTTAGTCAGAAAGGGAATCAGAATTTTCTATACTCATGTATTCATTAAAATAGCTACTTCCTCGTTGAGTTTTTCACCGATTTCATCTTCAGCTACATCTAAATCGTAATCCATTTGCAACCCCAACCAAAAACGGGGCGACATATTAAAGTAACGTGCTAAGCGT
>JBCCWF010000281.1:0-8640 GCA_039194035.1 Cyanobacteria bacterium P01_E01_bin.6
CAATCGGATCTTGCATAAAAGTCAATTGATGACCTAAATAATTTATTTGAAAACAGCTCAATTCACATGTTCTGGCTTGTATGTTAGGCCAGCACTGTGGGGCACTCCGCGTCCCACAACATCGTCAAAGTTTCCCGGTTTCCATTGTGAGCATATTTTCTACGTAGCTATCCATAATGATATCCAGGTACTTAATATAAGCCTCGTGAATTGCTCAGTAATCAAGTGCGATAAGTGCCTGGACGTCATTAAAACCAAAACCTCAAATCCTGTGCCGCCCGCTGCGCAGGCGGCACAGGATTTGGAAGAATACGTTTAACTATGGCCATCTGCTTAATATAAAATTCACCTGATTTTGCGTATTTTGGTGATTGTCCTCCATTGGAGACGAGGAACAATCACGCAATTCAAATGGCGAACTACTTAAAACAACATCGACCAAATCAGTCCTATCCCGCAGCATAAATTGTCGGCACAAGTCCCCATCTCATCCCATAATGAGGAAAGTGCTTAACAAGACGTAATGTTGATGTTGAGTGGGTTCATATTGGGCAGAGGCTTATGGCAAGAGATTTGCGGGCATTCTTGAAGCTAATTGAAGACCGGGGACAACTTAAACGCATCAGTGCCCTTGTGGATTCCGATTTAGAAATTGCTGAAATCAGTAATCGGATGTTACAGGTCGGAGGGCCAGCCCTTTTATTTGAAAACGTCAAAGGTTCTGCATATCCCGTTGCTGTCAATACTGTAGGTACAGTCGAACGCATTTGCTGGGCCATGAATATGGAGAAGCCAGAAGAATTAGAGGAGCTGGGTAAAAAGCTCGGTATGCTTCAGCAGCCGAAGCCACCGAAGAAGATTTCTCAAGCCATCGAATTTGGCAAAATCCTGTTTGATGTTGTGAAAGCTAAGCCATCTCGTGATTTACTACCTCCTTGTCATCAAGTGGTGATCAAGGGAGATGACTTAGATCTCAATAAAATTCCAATGATTCGGCCTTATCCAGGCGATGCAGGAAAAATCATCACACTTGGATTAGTAATTACGAAAGATTGTGAAACAGGGACGCCCAACGTCGGGGTCTATCGCCTCCAGCTCCAGTCTAAAAATACAATGACCGTTCACTGGCTCTCTGTGAGAGGTGGCGCACGACACCTACGAAAAGCAGCGGAGAAGGGGAAAAAGCTGGATGTGGCGATCGCCCTTGGTGTTCACCCGTTGATTATCATGGCAGCGGCAACCCCCATCCCGGTGGATCTGTCAGAATGGCTGTTTGCGGGACTGTATGGTGGTTCTGGCGTCCACCTAGCGAAATGTAAGACCGTGGATTTGGAAGTCCCTGCTGATTCTGAGTTTGTGCTGGAGGGCAGCATCACCCCTGGAGAAGAGCTACCAGACGGCCCATGTGGAGACCATATGGGCTATTACGGTGGCGTAGAAGACTCACCCTTAGTGCGTTTTCACGGCATGACCCACCGCAAAGACCCTATCTACCTCACCACCTTTAGCGGTCGTCCTCCTAAGGAAGAAGCCATGATGGCGATCGCGCTTAATCGTATTTATACGCCGATCTTGCGACAGCAGGTCTCTGAAATTACTGATTTCTTCCTACCCATGGAATCCCTTAGCTATAAAGCAGCTATTATTTCGATTGATAAAGCTTATCCAGGACAAGCGCGACGAGCGGCTCTGGCATTTTGGAGTGCATTACCCCAGTTCACCTACACCAAATTTGTAATCGTAGTTGATAAGGACATCAATATCCGAGATCCACGACAGGTCGTATGGGCCATTTCGTCGAAGGTAGACCCGTCGCGTGATGTATTTATTTTGCCAGATACGCCCTTTGACACTCTGGACTTTGCCAGCGAAAAAATCGGGATGGGAGGTCGAATGGGCATTGACGCCACGACGAAAATTCCCCCTGAAACTGATCACCCTTGGGGCGATCCACTGGAATCAGATCCAGATATTGCAGCGATGGTAGATCGTCGCTGGGCTGAATATGGCTTAGCTGATCTGGGACTGGGAGAGGTTAATCCCAATCTATTTGGCTACGACGTCAAATAAAAGGTATAAAATCTATCGGATCTATCGGGGAGGCCGAGCATTACGTGACATCCCGATGGAGGCTTTACCGCACTACACAAAGTGGCAAAGGTTACGAAGAAATGAGCTATTGAGGCGCGCTAAGCGCACCTCAATAGCTCGTTGTAGTGAACCGGAAAGATCTGCCACGTCGTGTCACCTATTCATTCAAAGTAATTTGGCTCGTTGCCTAAGAGTTCGTCGTAATTTGGCTCATTGTCTAAGAGTTCGTCGTAAAGTAGATCTAATCCGATAAGAACCTTCTCTCGATCCGATAGATCCCCAATAATCTTGCGCACAGGTGGCGGCAGAATCTTTGACAGAGTAGGCGTTGCGAGAATCTTGTCTTCTTCGGCAAGTTGAGGATTTTTCAAGACATCAATTACTTTTAGTGCATAAACACCCTGGAATTCTCGCTCAAGGATACTATTGAGGGTTTTGAGTGCCCGGATAGAATTTGGAGTGTTTCCAGCGACGTAAAGTTTCAAGATATAAGTTTTGTTAGAAGAACTCATAACAGCTGCTTTAGAGATTAGTGAGGTAGTAAAGGAAACACGAACAGCCTGAATGCACTCAGTGTAAATGACTAGGGTGTTAGACGACATTAGCAGCTAAGGGCTCTTCTGCTTGGTGTTTGGCAGTGCTCTGTGAGACCACACCTTATCAATACTTTCGGGTAGATGCAAGCAATCGTTTCCATGCTGTCTTTAATTGGAGAAAATAGGTATATTCTGACACAAGCACCAGATTCCCTTGTTTATCCTTCTTTGGGAATAGCGCGGCGATAGATTTCGCAGAGATTTGCCAAGAGGTCAATGAGCGTTAGACGATAATCCAGTAAAATTTCTTCACTACGCCCTTCAATCTGTAACTGTTTGGCAAAATCATCAATCAAATCCATATGGATTTCAACGATCAGGGCAACAGGGACATCGGCAAGAAATGCCGTATTGACGTAAGCATCAATTTTTTGGTTCAACGCCGAGTCATCAGAAAAATAGCCTAGGATAATTTCGCGATAGTCCTGTTTTAGTTGAGCCAGAAATTGTTTCTTGCCCGAAGGCTCCATATAGCGCAAGAAATTGGCTGAGGATCGCTTGTAGTAGACGCCGACATATCCTAATCGCTCTTTGAGTTTTTGTGATAGGTTTTGTTGCTTCTGCTTCAGAGCTTGTTGCCCTTTTTGCTGAAACTGCGAGTCAAGACGCATCGCCTTCGGCGGAATAGATTCAGTAAACGAAAGTTTTAGAAACTGAACAATGCTCCGGTCAATCACGGCCGGAAGCTGATTCAGTTGGTTGACTTGTAACCCAATCACAGCCGAATGATACGAACCATCGGTTGGAATATATGTACATGCCTCTCGATGTATGTTCTCTGTCTTAGAGATGCTTTCTTCACCAGGAGGTGCAGGATGATCGGCATCTCCCTGAAGCACGACAGCTGGAATAAGGGTGGATAGATTAGCAAGCTGATCAAAAATATTAATGACCTGGATGGAATCTTCTAAGACGAGGCAATCGATAGTCTGACTTTCTTTTCGGACACTGCTGATGAAATCAGATTCTTCTGTCAGTGCTTTCACGTCATATTCTTGGGACGGCAGCAATTGTGCGATCGCCGTTTCCAATGATTCTGACTTTATCATCGTGTAAACGAGAAGCTTAGATTTCAAGGGAGTACGAGCGGCTACGTTTGCGATCTGGAATCGAGATAAACTTGAATCCTTAAAAAATAATAATATATTGTCCTAGTTTGGTGTTTGCAATTGATTTTGTTTGTGCGGACTTCTCGAACTCCAGCATTGGCATAATATAATCATGGTGTCTTCCTCACGGTGTCTCAGATACATGGCTTTCTAAAGAGTCTCCAAGCCTTGAAAATTAGAATATTTACTCCGGATTAATCTATTGCAGAGGATAAAAATAAATTGTTCTCTCAGCTTTATTTGCCACGTGATGGCTTAGTTCAGGGCGTAAACCCATTTCATTTTCGATGCGTCTCTCAATTCAGGGCATAATGAGGACAATGTCAAAATTTTATAAAACTGATCTATAAGTGCCCGAGAGAGATTTACATCATTCCTCTCTCGTAATGGGCAATTCCAGTTGTGCTCTCTTAATCGAGTCAACGAGAATCAGCGTCTTGTCGTCATAAGGTTAAGCATCCCCTCATGTGTGTCTATGAATGAAACTTGTGGGGTTGTTAGGTATTAAAAATGTCCGAACGCCTCTGCTCATGATTTAAGGGGTTAACGGTTCTTTCATGTCACCTTGTGGTTGATTAGCTGTGACCATGAACCAGGCCAGTATCAGAGAATTCATTCAACTGGTGCCTTCCTGCTCTGAGGCAGACATCCTATCCTGTATCGCGTCTTGTTTTATGCAGGGTAGGAGCGAGGTTGTCGCCATTACAGATGACTCTCACTATCCAATTGGGATTGTTCGATTGAGTCAATGGTTGGCTTATCGTTCACAGATTATTGGTGCTATTGCCGATTCTTCACAGGTTGCTACGGCAGAAGGCAGTGCGACGAATCCCATGTGCATCGATTCGTCCATGGACAAAAATTCTAGAAGCATTGATGGCTCAAATACATGTGATACGAACATTCGGCCTGGGTATTTTGATTCGGCTGACACCGAGACGTTAGGGTTGAAGATCGGAGAAACCATCCAAGCGTTTGGAACACTATCCAGTAATCGGAGTCACGGCCTGCCGATTCAACCGGTTGCGATCGCCCCGGCACATTGGCATCTCGATCAATTTCAAGCCTATGCTCAATCTCTTGACACTCACCTGAATCAACCCTATCTCTCCTCCATCAATTGGGTCGTTGTCGATGGTCAGGGAGCATATCTGGGCGTGTTAGATGAATGTGCTGTGTGGCGTTCACTCAGCCTTTCTCAAAATTCTGACAGTTCTGGCGACTTCGATGATGGTTCTTCCTCTCATTACAGCCCCCATTCCCGTCCAGTACCTGCACCGATGAGAGAAGAACTTGCCCATAGTGTAATGCCCCATCAGGAGGGTATCCATGGGTTCCTTAATTTTTCAAGTCAGCTATTGGAGAATCTGCCGTTTCCCGTCATGGTACAAACGGCGGAAGGCCGCGTTATTCTTCAGAACCATGCGTGGCAGCGCTGCGTAAGTGAGCTTCAAGAACCGGAAACTATTCGGCAACAAATCGCTCGCCTGTTTGAAAGCACTCAACCCATTGACCATGGCGCCCCACCGATTGTCTTTTGTGAATTGGGCGATAGTCAACACGATTGCATCTGTACCTGTTCTACAAAGGATGGAGGGACAAGAACCTGGAAGTTTACGAAAGTTCCTCTGCCCCCGTTTCCGTCTGATCTATCCGAAGGATATGCCATGCTGCAAACGGCGATCGCCCATCCAGGTGCAACCCTCAATGCGTTTGGGCAAGAGCCTTTTCGATTTGCGCGGCTTCAATCAGACAGTCAAGCCAACGTGAGCAGCTCTTCATCTCTTGGCAACACGATTGATCACATTCAACACGCGGATCGGGTATGGATCGTCATTGCCCAAGACATGACAACGCACCACCAACTCGCCGAAGCACTGATCACCCAAAATGAAAATTTAGTTCGCTCTAATCGAGTCAAGGATGAATTCTTAGAGTGCATTACCCATGAATTGAAGACGCCACTCACAGCAATTCTTGGGTTGTCTAATTTATTAAAAGATCAGGCCATTGGCAGCTTGAATGAACGCCAGCTGCAATATGCCAATCTGCTCTATAAAAGTGGACGACAACTTGCATCACTGGTTAATAACGTGCTCACGTTAACTCGCCTTGAGGCAGATGATTTTCAATTGCACCGCAATTGGGTTGATCTGCGAATGATTTGTGAGCAGACCTACAAAGATGCGCTTGAATTGCAGGGTATCGATCCGCCGCCTCTCTATGTCAATGGCTGTGTGAACGTGTCAGAGCAACTGACATTTACGCTTGATATTCAACCGGGGCTTCACTATGGACTGTTAGATGAACTGCGCTTCAAACAAATGCTTGTGCAGCTATTGTCTAATGCCCTGAAATTCTCAAGGTTGTCGGGACTCATCGAGCTAAAAGTAAAGCGCTGTTGCCAGTGGTTAACATTCACCGTATCGGATACAGGAATTGGTATTCCGACCCATCAACAGCAATTCATCTTTCAAAAGTTTCAACCTCTCGACCATTCAGCGTCACGCGGAGCGGAGGGCGCTGGGCTGGGGTTGGCACTGGTCCAAAAGCTAGCAGACTTGCATGGTGGCACAGTGTCATTCATCTCGAAGGAGGATGAGGGGAGTCAGTTCACCATTTTGCTGCCATTTGTTCCATTCGAAGATGCGCACCAAGGCATCCCATCCACACGCTTGGGCCAATTCGCAACCGATCGATCACCCTCTCTCCACGAGCCATCAGAGGCGATCGCCACATCATCGGATCTTCAAACAAATTGTCTAGTCGTTGTGATGGAAACGAATCCTACGCGGTTAGAAATTTTGTATCATCACCTGAATCAGAAAGCCTATGATGTGATCGTGGCACGTTCTGACAAAGAAGCGTGGAATAAGGTTCTAAGACTCCATCCCCATTGTGTGTTTCTGGATCTTGATGGGCCAGAGTCTTCTGCACTTGAGCTTTTATCCAAATTAAAAACTCAACCAGAACTATGTGATATACCCATCATCACCCTATCTGATTGGCCTGACCTCACAAAAGCAACAAGCCTGGGAGCCGATGGACAGATGACACTCCCGATTACTGAGGAGGAGCTGGACCTAACGCTTCAAAAGATTCATGAGCATTCACCTAAAAAAGAGGCTGAGTCAAAACCCATTACGGTGCTGTATCTGAATCCAGACAAAGCCTCAAGTGTTTCGTCACCAATGGATAGACCTTTGCTAGAGCAATGGTCTATCCACAAACCAGATGATCATCAGCCAGCGGCGATGACTCCTGAAGAGGTGAGCACCACCGACTTGAATGCAATACTGCACCCTTATCATTGTCGAGTTTTGGAGGTCGATGATCTCTCTCAGGCAGGCTTCCTAGCTCGTGTTTGGAAACCCGATGTCATCTTGCTAAGCAATCGAATATCAAACCATGAAAACTGGTTAAGTGTTCTTAATCAAAATGAGGATTTGTCGACACTACCCATCATTACGCTATCGCTTCAGCATACGGAGACTGCGAACCAAATTAAAGGGTTAAAAGTCTTTCCATGTCTAAATTTTAAGGTGTCCGACAATCCTCATACCGTACCCCGCGAATTAATTTCACCGTTGGTAGAAGTGATTCGAGTTGCGGCTGGCGTGCATCGAATTCCTCGAATTATCATCCTAAGCCTCGTTGAGGTGCCCCAGCCCACCGACTCATCATTGATGTATCCCAACGGCGAAGTACAACCATCTGCTGATCACGCTATCAATCCTATTGACGTCAAGTCAGAACTCGACGCCCATCATGAAAATCGATTGACAGCCTCTGTTCAGTACCTACAAATGGCAGGGATGCAAGCTTCGATTAGTCAGTCACTTGAGACAGTCTCTGACCGCGTCGTTCACCAAACAGTCGATTTGCTCTTGATCTACTATCCCCAACCTCGTCAAAGTGCTGCGGATCCGTTAACTCATGTCTTAGACACCTTGAGGTGTTTAGACACAACCCTACCCATCGTTGTCTGGGTAAACCATGAACCCCAGGGCTATACTCAGCCACCTGATCAGCCACCTGAGTATCCATCGTTCCCTCAATTGGGAGAACAAGGAGCTGAAGTTATTTTCGGTGAATTACCCATGAATGAAATCTTGTCAGTGATTCAATCGGCGATCGCCAACCGTACGACATAACCCGTAAAACACAGGACTGAATACAGGACGTGGATCACTTGATGGTGGACTTGGTGCTGGATTCTAAAAGAGAGCGGATTGCTTTAAGTTCCTGAAGAATTTCTTTCATTAACTCTTGGTTCGCATAGTCCGGTGATTCTTGAACTTCGATCGTGATGCCTCGAATTCCCAACACATGCTTTGCAAACCGCTCAACCTCGGATAAAGCAAACGTTAATGGTTCGTCTTTATGTCTACGAGGCTCTGGATTTAATCGATTCGGATCAATGGGTGGATTCAAATCCCCTGATTCAGTATTGGCATATCGATAAATCGAAGCACGCGACCGTTTTAGGGCTTTCTGAACCTGTTCGACCGTCATCAGTTGATAAGCCTCATCATTGACTGGCATTCGGTTCTGCCCCTCATAAAAGACGTGCTGAGCATCATCATGAATCTGTGTATTCCTCCATGGAACCTGCGTGAAATCATCGTCCCTGTTTTCAGATAATTTCAAATCTGTTAACTGCTCGGATTCATTCGATGCAGGTGAAGCTGACTCAGAAACATTCCTATTCATCAAGTTCAGTCCGTAAACGTGTTCAAAATTTGTGCATGCATAGACGAAGACTGGCATGAATAATTGACAGTTTCTCCATCGCAACGTCGTTCATCTAAGTCAATAGGCATTAATAAACTCAATTTAAAAAC
>JBCCWF010000282.1:0-8629 GCA_039194035.1 Cyanobacteria bacterium P01_E01_bin.6
ATGGCTCTACACAAATCACTCCTCTTAATGCTCTGCAACAAAAAGTTTTGGCATTGATGAATGTGCCGCAAAGCATCTATGGATTTAACTGACTCGACAAGACTTTACATTACTTGGCCAATTTCCTCGAACCGACAGTAATAACGCCGAGTTACTTATTGAAACGATTATCGAAAGGATGTTTAGAGATGAAGCCGCATCTCGATGTGTGGAATTCCGGCTTCATCAAACGGATCGCCATGTTGCTCAAATCCTAGTTTGTCGTAGAATACGCGAGCGTGAGTTTGAGCGTTGATTTTCACTTCGGGGATGTGCTGGCTGCGAATATGGGCGATCGCCACATCCATGAGGCGACGACCAATACCAAACCCTCGATAGCTTGACAGCACTGCGACCCGCTCAATTTTGGCGAGGCGATCGCTTAGATATCGAATGCGAGTTGTTCCAATCGGCTCCCCGTTGAAATCAGCAATTAAATGAGTTGCTGACTCATCCTCCCCGTCAAATTCTAGGTCTGCCGAAACTTGCTGTTCACACTGAAAAACTTGATAACGAACCTCTTGGATGGCTTCTATCCGCTCAGCATAAGAGACGATATCGATCGTTAAGTTACCGCCTAACTCGCGCATTCATTGTCTCCATTCCAGCTCTTGAAAGACTTGCACTAGGTCGAAAGCCATTGTGCTCTGGTTTTTCGATGGCACCTGAAGGTATAACCATGAGAGCATCATCACGGCCCTAACGACTAAATGCGTTGAGGACGTTCAAAGTCAGATGGGGGATCAAAGTTTTCCACCGGCAAACCGTCTAACGCTCGTTGCATGAATAATTTCCAGATAGGAGCGACATAACCACCTCCCGTTGCTCCTCGTCGCAACGGGCTGTAGTCGTCGTTGCCAACCCAAACAGCTACCGATAGCTGAGGAACATAGCCCACAAACCAGATATCTCGCTCAGAGGATGTGGTTCCTGTTTTTCCAGCGGCAGGGCGATCGAGCCGGGCGGATGTTCCTGTTCCTTGATTGACAACGCCTTGCAGCATTTGATTGAGAGACGCAACAGCCCACGGGTCTAAGAGCAACTTCGGATCGGGCGTATTGTCCAGAAGCAGATTGCCGTGGCTATCCGTAACCTGGATAATCAGCGTCGGTTCAGAATGCCATCCACCACTGGCAAAGGTTGCAAAGGCTCCAGCCATTTCAAGGGGCGTCAGGTCTACTGCCCCCAGAGGTAGCGAGGTGACAGGCTCGATGGGGCTACGAATACCCAGAGCACGGCAGATTTCAATCACTCGATTTAACCCGACATTTTGCCCTAGTTTTATGGCGGGAATATTGCGGGAATATTCTAGCGCTCGCTGGAGTGTCATCGCGCCATAAAAGCGGTTGTCATAGTTGCGAGGAGAGTATTGCTTCCGCCCATCCGGATAAGACACAGGAGAATCGTTAATGCTTGATTCAGGAGTATATTGCCCTGATGCTAACGCTGCATAGTAGACAAAGGGTTTGAATGCCGAGCCAGGTTGGCGATTGGCCTGAATCGCCCGATTGAATTGACTTGTTTTATAGTCGACGCCACCAACCATCGCCTTCACAAAATGGGTTCGTGGGTCAACGGCAACCAATGCCATCTGATCGGCTCGAAGTCCGCGTTGGATTATCAGTGTTTGATGAGCTTCTTGAACCGTTTGCTCAGCCATTCGCTGAAAGTTGACGTCGATTGTCGTTTGTACCCGCATTCCACCACGCAGCACCGCATCTTGCCCAAAGCGATTCGTTAATTCTTGGACAACCGCATCTGTGATGTATGGAGACTGGCTTTCGCGAAATGACGTGATTTGACCCAGTCGAATGGGTTCACTTTTGGCAGCTTCATATTCGTCCTGAGTCAGCCAGTTCAATCGATACATCCGGTCGAGCACAATGGCTTGACGCTGTTTCGCGAGGGGGTAGTTAATAAACGGGCTGTAGCTTTCAGGAGCCTGGATGAGTCCTGCCATCATGGCAGATTCTGCAACCGAAAGCTCTTGTGCCGATTTGTTGAAGTAGCTCTGGGCAGCTGTCTCAGCCCCGTAGGTGTTATGCCCCCAATACACTTGATTGAGGTACATCTCAAGGACTTCTTCTTTGTTGAAAATTTGCTCTAGACGGAGAGACAGCACCGCCTCGGCTGTTTTTCGGCTGATGGTTTTTTCTGGTGACAAAAAGAGGTTCTTGACCAACTGCATCGTGATTGTTGATCCACCTTCGACTGTCTCACCCTCTTGTAAGTTTGCCAATAAGGCGCGCACGATACTGGGAGGATTAATGCCCTGATGCACGAAAAAGTTGCTGTCTTCGATTGCAAGGACAGCTCGTTTCAGGTTAGGGGAAATCTCCGTTAGATCGACGATTTCGCGATTCGCTTCATCGTGGATATTGTTCAGCAGCGTTCCGTTGACATCGTAAATGTAGGAGGTTTCCGTAGGGATATAATTTTTCAGAACTCGCACATCGGGCAAGTTTCGAAAGCTAATGGCAAGCCCCATGAGACCGCCAGCGACGACGGAACTAGCCAACATTGTCACGGTAAGGATCGTACCCGCTGTTACCTTCCCCACTGCCTGCGTAAAATTCATAACCGCGCCAGTTGCCTGATGGCGTTTGGGCGATCGCCGGTCAGATCTCCCGCTGGGAGAGGCGGAGCTACCTTTTTTCCGCTTGTTTCTATAGGTGTTTGAGGCCACGATATGCCTGATCCTTGTTTACTAAATCAATTGTTTACTAAATTCAGATGCGTCCACAGCCACATAACAATGTCAGCTCCCACTAGAAAATGCAATGAGCTAGGTCACGCTAAAATTTGTGTCCCTTCATCATTGGTCAAAATATTGAGATTGTCCCGTTTTGATAGATTTTGTTAACTGGCATTTTAACCTTGAGCCATCGGGTCGTCATCAAGGGCAACGTGCCGTATCCCTAAGGAGATGCCATAGAGCTACGCAGGACAGCATCCCTCACGTTTCTAGAGCCTCAATCGCTCATTTCTTTGTTATGAATCTGCGAACGTTGCCAAGTCGAGTCACTCAATTCAACACGTTTTGATGGTTAAGGACTTGGATGTACTTAGGACATGTCTTGAACCTACAAGTCTCTGGCCGTACTTCAGGAATGTTGAGCACACAAAAAACTAAGTAGATAGACATCAATAAACTTCCTTTAAAAAACTGGGGAGCGCTCCAGAGGGGCGCTCCCCAGGTTTTTGTTTTTTTAGTTTAATCACGCCAAGCTACTTACTCTTCAGCCGGACGTCCAAGTTTCCGCTTCAGGTTGAGCCAAGACTCTCGCAGCTTCCAAAACTTACTGCTTTCCATGGCAGCAATTCGCGTATTTAAGGCAGAAATTTGTTGCTCATAGTCCATGGTCAATACTTTGATTCTGTCTTCTAGTCCCGGCACACGAGCTGCAATGGGGTCAAGTTCTTCAATGCGCCTCAAGCGCTTAATTGAGAGGTGGTTACTTTTTTCTAATCGATCGTATTTATCGATGAAGGATGCTTGTAGGCTCTGCATCCGTTTCTCAAGCCACTCAGGCTGTTGATAGACAGGAAGTGTGTTTTGAATAGCAAAGACTTCTTCAAAGAGAGAGGGGAGGTCACTGGATAGTCCCCCCTGAAAATAAGAGACGATGATGCGGGGCAGATAGTAGATCTGAATATCAGGAGTTGAGAGCATCTGACAAAACCATTCGTAGTCTGCTGCAATGCGATAGCGTTCGTTGAAAAAGCCAATCTTTTCAAATAGAGTCGCGTTAAAGAAGCTGGCGGGTTGAATAAAACAGTTGCCGAGCGAGATCAATTGTTCAAGTGCCTGATCGGGTGGGGCGGGTGAATAGGTTGATCGTTTTCCCCAAGGGAAGCGGGTTTCGTGGTCGCCATAGACGAAATCGCAATCGGGATTTTCCGTAATGAATGCAGCCACATCGGCGATCACCTCTGCTCCAAAAAGATAGTCATCAGCATTGGCAAAATAGAGCCAGTCTCCGTTGGCGGCGCGAATGCCCTTGTTCATGGCCTGATACACACCATCATCAGGCTCGCTGATGATGGTGTCGATATGGTCGCTGTAGCGGTTCACAATGTCGAGGGTGCGATCGCTTGATGCCCCATCCACCACAATGTATTCAATGTGGGGATAGGTTTGCGAGATGATCCCTTGAATCGTCTGTTCAATGGTGTTCTCAGCATTGCGACA
This sequence comes from Cyanobacteria bacterium P01_E01_bin.6, assembly GCA_039194035.1. Lineage (GTDB taxonomy): Bacteria > Cyanobacteriota > Cyanobacteriia > CAKZMO01 > CAKZMO01 > JBCCWF01. The sequence continues at coordinate 4,232 of JBCCWF010000282.1, forward strand.
GACCGTAATCGCTGAAATCGAGACACTCATAAGCATTGATGCTGTAACGCAATAAGGCTGAAATCAGGCCGCTGGACGATGACAAGGTGAGGCACGCCCATATCAATAAAACCCAATGAATATGGGAAAACCCAATGAATATGGGCGGCTCGATCGTCCATATTCATTGGGTCTCACTCGTTCACCATCCGTTAGCTAAACTTTTCGTTGGATGCCGTTTCAAGGTTGAATAGCGTCTGTAAGGTTTGCATCGCGTGACGACGCGCTTCTATGTCTTGCTGGGCGCGGAGCTGTACCATCGGGTCGTGGAGAATTTTGTTGACGATGCCACGGGTGAGCGCTTCGATGACTTCCTGATGCTTTTCCGCAAATTCTGATCCAAGCCGGGAGAGAGCCTTCTCTAACTCTTGCTCTCGAATGCTTTCGACTTTGTTGCGCAGGCTACTGATGGTTGAGACGGTTTCGAGCGATCGCCACCAGGTCTCGAATGCGTCTACCTCTTCTTCCAACAAACTCTCGGCTTCCAGTGCCATCTGGCGGCGGGTTTCTTGGTTTTGAGCCACCACTGCTTTCAAATCATCCACATTGAATGAGTGAACTTGCTTTAGCTCAGCCACATTGGAATGTACATTGCGCGGGACAGAAATATCGAACAGCATCACCGATTGAGTGGGGCTAAGTACCGATTCTAGGTTTTCGCGATGGAGCAACGGTTCTGTTGCAGAGGTGCTCGTAAACACGACTTCTGACGCTTGGACGATGGGCAGCATGTGCTCTAGGGTATGGAGCTTGAGGTTGGCGTCTGAGAACTGTTGCGCTAATTTTTCTGCGCCACGCATGGAGCGATTGACAATGGTAATATCCGTAGCTCCTTTCGATAAAAGGTGCTGCACGAGCAATCGCGACATTTTACCGGCACCCAGAATAGCGATGGGGCGATTTTTCAAGGTTTCTGCCTTCATCTGAGCCAGTTCAACGGCTGCAGAACTGATCGACACAGCTCCCGTGCCAATGCTGGTTTCGGTGCGGACACGCTTTCCTGCGGTAATCGCCTGCTTAAACAGGCGATTGAGCGTGCGACCAATGCCGTTGTGTTGTTGGCCTAGTTTGTGGGTGTGCTTCACCTGAGCCAAAATCTGTCCCTCACCCAGCACCAAGCTATCTAAGCCAGCTGCAACTCTCATCAGGTGCATGACCGCATCGTGGTGCAACAAGGTGAATAGATAGGGTCTTAAATCGCCCAGATAAAGACGCCCCTGGTCAGCTAAAAACTGACTCACTTCTCGAATACCATGTTCTGTTTCGGTGGTCACCGCATGCAGTTCGAGGCGGTTACAGGTGCTGAGAATGGCTACCTCTTCGATGTGGGGATAGCTCGTAAGCTTGGCGATCGCTTCTTCAAGTTGAGTATCCGGGATGCTCAATTTTTCACGAATTTCTACTGGAGCTGTTTTATGGCTGAGACCCACAACGACGATGTTCATTCTCCCTCCAAAAATATTTCCCGTGTTCCGCCAAATGGGACAGTCTGGATATCTATCAACCTCTGTCAGGCTCATTGTTCACCTGCTAAGCGGGTAACCATCGCCCATCAAGAGACGTTGTCATGTTATGCGAATTAAACATTACAAGAAATAAATTTCTTGTGATTAACGTGATATCTAACGCGAAGTCCGACATAGAGTCTATCAAGTTTGCGGGAACCCCTCACGACGCAAAGCAACATTTCTCCACATTCACACGAAGGTGATTCATGAATTGAGATGTTTTGTTGCGCACAGTAACGTCTAATGTGTGCTTGGTAATGATAGGTCACTGGTCGTTCAGCACTTCTGGAGGGGGCGTGATGCCGCGACGAATGAGGAGATCGTCCAATTTACGCAATAGTTCGAGGTCATCGTCAAGCAGGTTTCTTCTGCATGAGGCGGAATCGTTATGCGGATGCTGAAGAAACGCAAAGGCCTCACGAAATTGATGTCCGTTGCTTTCAATGAACGGTTCAAAATGGCACGGGATGATGCGATGAAAGTCCCAGTCAGCGACTTGGTTGACCCACGCTAACGTTTCTGTTGGGGCACGATTGAGAATGAGAGTCTGCAAAATGGGAGCAACGAGCAGTTGTCCATGACTACGCAAGGCATCAAACGAGCGCTTCCAATCACCGTGCCACTGAAATGGAAAGATGCCAAAGTAGGCAGGCTTTGACCGATTGGATGCCTTGAACGAATCTTGAATCGCCTGCCACAGCGGAATGGTTTTTGCCGCACTGGGGCGGAAGTAGAAGGAAAAGAGCGCAATTCGCTGCCATCCTTTGCACCGATTATCCCAAGAGTCTTCAACCTCATCATGGACATGGTCACGGGCATGAAAGAGCAAGGGATAGGGGGTGAGCTGGACAATATCTGGAGGGGTGTCTGGAATCGTCAACACCGAGTCTGTGACCAGTAGGGTGTGCGATCGCCGATGAAAAAACGCAACTTCTTCAAATGTTCCGAGGCCAAGCCGAATAGGACCGAGGATCGCATAATCAACGTCACTGTAGAAGGGAGCGTGGGATGCCTCGGTCGGCAGTCGATGAGTTCGCCCAATGGGAAACCCCAACCAGCTGAGCGGCAACTGAAGCGGAAAACTCCATTGATCGGGCGCAACGTAGACGTGAGCCGTTTGAAATCGTCGAGCAAATGGGCCAACAAAGACCTTATGTTCTAAGCCGGATGCCGTTGGCAAAATAATGTAGCGGACAGAGCCATGCTGAGCCTCCAGTTCTCGCACCAGTCGAACACATTCAGGCGTCGGAGCCACAGGAGCATAGACTAGTAATCCTCCGGCTTCTAGCTTCACCACCGTCATGCGAATGGGAACCGTCACATAGAGAATGCCCTGCAGCTGGTCAAACACCCAAATCGTGTCTTTGACCAGCTCAGTTCGGAGGGTGCGCCGATTGCCATAGGGATAAAGCGGCACGACAGGCCAAAATGGCCATGCCCAATCGCTTGAACAGTCTTTTTGCTGGAGGGCATCCCCATGATTCATGCTACAGTCACCCCTCAACTCCGCTATTCCTTCACCCCTTCACCCTTCACCCTTCACCCTCCATCCCTTCACCTCCTCATTCTCCGGGCTGTAAAAGACGCAGCACCTCGCTATGCAAGGGTTCCCCACAGGTAGAGAGCAGGCTTCCGCCGAAAACAATATTGTCTCGTTTTCCTTGGAGATTGGTAACTTTACCGCCCGCTTCTTCAATGCAGGGCACCAGAGCTGCCACATCCCACGGATTCATCAAGGTATCAACAGCAATGTGAAGTTTGCCTCGACACACTAAGGCGTGTTGCTGGCAGTCTGAGCAAAAGCGAAACTTCTGAACACCATGAATAAGATCGGTCAATTTATAGGGAATTTCGCCGGGGTTAGATTGAATATCTGAGCTATGGACAGCCGTGGCAGAGGCGATCGCCCCTGTCAGCTCCACTGGAGTGGCAACGGTAACCGCCACCGGATCATGGTCTGGAACCTGATACCAACAGCCATGACCTTTTGCTGCATAGACGGTTTCCCTGAGTCCTGGAAAATGAATCACGCCGACTGTCGGCTCTCCATCTTCGAGTAAGGCGATGAGCGTACCAAACATGGGAACGCCCAGTGTAAACCAAGCGGTGCCGTCGATGGGGTCTAGAATCCAGCGATAGGGACTGCCATTCGCATTGGTTCCCGAGCCATTCGCGCCGTGAGTCTCCGAGTCAGATGCGCTTTCCCCAAACTCTTCGCCCAAAATATCGTGATTCGGGTAACGTTCATTGATGAGCGATCGCATCACCTGTTCGCCTTGTTTGTCGGCGATCGTCACCTCAGTACCATCGGATTTAAAGCTGACGGTATGGTTACGGAAGTGCGGCATGATGGCGGTTTCTGCGGCCTTGGCAAGGTGTCGTGCAAAGGTGAGGAACTCTAGCCGCTGATCAACCGTGGACGAAAGAGTAGGCATGGGGATGCGTTGCAAGCTACAGGACTGACATAGGACTTATAGCATTAAACGAAACCTGATACGTACTTGGACGTAATGAAAACCAGGAATCCAGATTCTGTGCCGCCCGCGGCGCGGGCGGCACAGAATCTGGAAGAGTACGTTTAATCATGCCGAGCTATGTACTAAAAAGCGCCCAAGTTTCTGAGCATGGCTCAATCACTTAGACGCTTTAGAATTCCTAACGGGCTAGGAGGGATTCGAACCCCCGACACCGTGGTCCGTAGCCACGTGCTCTAGTCCACTGAGCTACAAGCCCTCATTCGGAACACTATCGTATCATAACCATGGCAAACTTACCGAAAAATTATCGCGTCAGTACCTCTGCCTCATTAAAAACTAGTGTCTAAATCCTGCGCCGTCCGCGCAGCGGGCGG
>JBCCWF010000283.1:0-8616 GCA_039194035.1 Cyanobacteria bacterium P01_E01_bin.6
CAAAAATATTGGTTCAACTTAAGCGCGGAGCGCTATATATGAGGTTAGTGATGGTCCATTCATGAGGGAGATGACAAAAGGCAATGGAAGGAGGTTTCAGGAACCTGCGACCTCCTCTCTGGCTGCTGCCATCACCGCCGTGCTTGATACCGTTGGGCAAACCGCTTGCGCAATAGGTCATGGGTGAAGCGATAGCGACCCCCCACCCGCTGAATGAAGCGATGGTGAGCGGCATGGTCGAGGAACCGAGCATAGTTCCAGGGAGCATGGCCGAAACGGTGGAGGGTGAAGCGGAGTGAGCTGTGCTGAAGAGCTGTTTCTAGCCCACCCTTCAGCCCGAGAAGCAGCCCGACACTCAGCCCGCCAAGCAGCCCGACACTCAGCCCGACACTCAGCCCGACACTCAGCCCGACACTCAGCCCGACACTCAGCCCGCCAATCAGCCCGAAAATCAGCCCGCCAAGCAGCCCGCCAAGCAGCCCGCCAAGCAGCCCACTACGCAAGGATAGCCAGATTCCTTGGTTTGTCATCTCTTTCGTGCGGATATCTGATTCAAATTCGTCCAGCCCGCCAATCAGCCCGAAAATCAGCCCGACACTCAGCCCGACACTCAGCCCGCCAATCAGCCCGCCAATCAGCCCGCCACTCAGCCCGACAAGCAGCCGATACATGCTTCTTTCCTTCTGAGACTCAATCCACGTTGGCTGCAAGCGCTCAATCAAAAACTCCGTCACATCTTGTTCCTCAAGCTTGACGGCGAGCCAACTGAGATAGTGATGAGTCGTCTCCGGACTCGGAGCCTTGCCGGGTGGATAGGCCCCTTGATTATTCAAGTCTCCTAATTGCTTCTCAATATAGAGATTCAGCAAATCATCGGTGCTTTCAATTGGTTGTCCCTGATAAGCCACCATCACCATCAGCAGAAAAAGCGGAGAACGGGCAAGTTCTAGTAGTGGGGGCTGGTGTTTTAGGGCATCCCACAGCGGCGCACGATTGGAATGGTGGCAATAGGTCTGGATTTGCTCATCATCTAACGCCTGAAGGTAGATCGCTCCGTTTAGACATCTGAAAGACGCATCTTGAGCTTCCAACGCTTCATATTCTTTGCGTCGGCAACACACTACCATCGAGGTGGAGGAATGAACATCCAAAAACGTATTGATGTTTCGCATACATCGGATTTGCTTGGCTTGGCGCTGTCGATCCATCTCCTCAGATGTGGCATGCTCCACATCATCGACCCGCCGCAGTTCGTCTAGGCCATCGAGCAAGGGAAAGAGCTGATTCTCATTCATCCAATATGTTGTTACAGCAGGAGGTACGTCGTATTTATTCTGAAGCTGTTCGCTGAGCCAGTCCGACAGCGTTTTTTGGCGATCGCCCGACCATTCCGACAATTCAAAAATAATGGGAATCGGCTTTTCTGTTGACTGTTGCGCTTGCTGCAACAGCTCTTTGGCAAGAGCCAGCAACTCATTGGTTTTCCCAGCACCCGGTTCTCCCAAAATGAGCAGTCGCCCATTGATGTCGTCTCGCGCCAGAAGCTGATGGGTGGGTTGATCGGCTCCAACTGGTTCAGGAGGCGATGGCGTTTCAAAGGGATTGAATTCACGGCGAATGAACGGATCGGATGAGGAGGATAGCTGAACCGGCGGCAACTCTCGTCGTCCAACACGTTGGCGCTGTTCTTCGCGTTTCAAATCCAGCCGGACTTTATGGTGCAGCGAGTTTTCTAGCCGGGTGACGACCTGCCGCAGCTCAGCCTCGATGAGCTGTTGACGGAGCCTTTGCCGATCCTCCGCTGTGATTTCTCGTTTCTTGAACAGATATTTCTTGACGAACCCAACGAGTTTGTCAAAAGCATCGGTGCCTTTGGACAGGAAAATGAGCGCGAGTATGAGCACGATAAACCCTGCCATAACCCAACCCATCACAGGGTTACTCATCACAAACTCTTGCAATTGTTCTATTTTGTTGGGTGCACTCGCTGCTTCCGCATCTGCACTGGACTGAGCCACTACCAGAAAAACCATCCATTGGGGGACGAGCAATGGACTCACAGCACACCTCAGCGACACATCCAGAACAGAATTCTTGCTTCCAGAATAATATAGCGTTGCAGAAAGTCACCCTAGCGGAAAGGGCGATCGGTCAATCCGAGGAATAAGGTCAACTTCGATGAACTTCCTCTCGTTTCCCGCCGTCTTATGCGGAAGAGTACTGAATGCTGCTGAAGGGTATAGAAACAAGCCCAGGGTCGTGACAGACGGAGGTTGAAACGATGATTCGCATCAAGATTCATTTTTTTGGCGCATATGTATCCCAATGGAAAAATCCAGATCGATATTGGAACTTTCCATCTTTTTGGAAGAAGGCACATGTCAACTTCCTAGAATATTGTTGGAATCTAGAATCCCCCAATGACGCGACTCCGAGATCTATCTAAATCTGTCGGCTGCATTAATTCGAGATGAATAAAGGGCAGAGATGAATAAAGGGTCGAGATGAATAAAGGGTCGAGATGAATAAAGGGCGCCCTCTCTTTCATCGTCAGCAACCTCCGCATCGACCTCATTAAACGCGCAGACGGTCATCTCCGTGGTCTCAATGATGCAAATCGGCTGGCCATTGCCATTCAAAACAGCCGTCTTGAATCCAATCTGAGGGAGTGGCTGCTGCTCTACTTCCCATTTCCATTGAGCAGAACAAGTCCCTATCTTCACCTCATCGAGTACCAGTCATCCTAATGGATCAGCCAGGTCGGGTGTATCTCCAAATGTCTCGACACGCTACGTTTGGGTAAAATGCGTTCCGCTCGACACCGCGTCGATCGGAACGCATGCCAATAGTGCGAAGAATCACGGATTGCGCTTTGGTGATAGTCGCTTCGCTCGTGGCACGCCTTGGAGGTACCCATGGAAATCAAGGATCTGAATCAAACACCCAACCCAATACCCATACCCTGTGGCCCGTCTCCCGACGCCAAATATCCCATGCCTGGGCAAACGCGATTGGTCTATCTAAAAAACATCATCACGAATCCCAACATTACAGTCGGTGACTACACGTATTATGACGACGTTGAAAACCCCGAAAACTTTGAGCGGAATATTCTCTACCATTTTGATTTCATCGGAGACAAGTTGATCATTGGCAAATTTTGCTCCATTGCCTCCGATGTGACATTCATCATGAATGGTGGTAATCACCGCACGGATTGGTTGACGAACTATCCGTTTCCGGTCTTTGGCAATGGATGGGAATCCGCCATGCCTGATAAATGGCCAAACAAAGGAGATACCGTCGTCGGCAACGATGTGTGGATGGGATATGGAGCCACCCTCATGCCAGGGGTACACATCGAGGATGGGGCAATTGTTGCAGCGCAGTCTGTCGTTACTAAATCGGTTGCCCCCTATGCAGTTGTGGGGGGCAATCCCGCCCAAGAAATTCGCAAACGGTTTGACGATGCCACGATTCAATCTTTGCTGGAGTTGCAGTGGTGGCATTGGGATATCGAGAAAATCACGCGCAATCTCCAGGCCATTTGTGGAGCCAATCTAGAGGCATTGCAACAGGCCGTCTGATGACGTCTACACCCAAACCATTGAGGGAACTGTAGTTTTCTCGCAGGGAAAACTATAGCTCCCAGCCTAGACAAAGGCTACATATTCATCTGTCGAGCAACTAGGTAGCGTTCAAATTTCACCCCATTGCGCTCCACAACCTCTGTCGCATCATGCTGAAATCCAAATTTCTTGAACAGCCCGAGACTAAAGTCACTGGCTTCGGCATATAGCCGCCGGATGCGATGTTGAGTGGCGTAATCTAACACGGCCTGCATGAGACGAGAGCCAATGCCCTGATGAAGACAGTCATGCCGAACATAGGTTGACGACACATGACCATCATCTCCAATACCTGCAAATCCGAGAATGTCGGCGTCACTCACAGCGACAAACGTTGCGACGCCTAGAATGAACTCACGAAAATGGTCGGTGTCCGAAGCAAACGATGCCCACACCTCGGTTTGAGCAGGAGTGTAGTAGTCGGGAGCATTCGCAATCACGGTCTGGCGATAGAGGATCGCTAACGTTGGGATGTCTGATAGATTGGCAGGTCGAATGTTCATGATTGGATCCGTTCAACAGGCACGTTAGATGATTTTTGCTGGGACATGGCCATACCCTGGCGAAGCCATGCCCATAAGACTATTGAGCAACGCCCTTAAATGAACATCGACTTGGTCGATGTCACCTGTATTTCAGAGTAAGAACTGGGGTGTCTCGAAAACGTTTACCATGCGTCCAGTCACTTTCTTCACTGACAAGATGTAAATCACCACAGTTTGACAGACCTCATCAGTAGATAGCCATCATTAAACGTATCTTTCCAAATCCTGTGCCGCCCGCGCAGCGGGCGGCACAGGATTTGGGGGTTTGGTTTTTATGACGTCCAGAGACTTATAATCCAGGTGAGATGTGATTCCGAAGCTCATGAGTTTCTTGGAATGCCATGAACGAGATGGACGTTGATACGGCTCTGAATTTAGTTAATGATGCCATGTCTGCAATGTTTGGCAGACTGTTGAGTGATGCCGAATTCGCCTTGTTCAAGGGATCCTGGTATGGCCAAACCTATGATGTCATGGCCGAGGAGTCAGGTTATTCATCCAGCTATCTCACTCGGATTGTTGGGCCAAAGTTCTGGAAACACCTCAGCCAGGCATTGGGACAAAAGGTCAGCAAAAATAGCTTTCGATTAACGCTTGAACAATGGCACCACCATCAGGGAGAAGGGTGGAGAGGTGAAGGGTTACGGGAGGGCGAAGGATTAAAGGGGAGTGGTACTGTCCCGTCTTCTACGGTCTCTATTGATTGGGGAGAAGCGCCCGACGTTACAACGTTTTATGGACGACAAACTGAACTTGATATCTTGAGTCGATTGGTTATCACAGATCAGTGTCGATTGGTTAGTGTCCTGGGAATGGGCGGTATTGGAAAAACAGCGATGACGGCAAAGTTTGTAGACACGCTCGTAGAACAAGTCGATTATTCCTTGACTCACCTTATTTGGCGATCGCTCCGTAACGCTCCATCTCTAAAAGAATTGTTAGAAGACTTAGTTCCATTCGTATCCAATCAAGACGATACAGAGGCGACTCCCACACGATTACTTTATTGGTTGCGTCAGTTCCGTTGTTTGATTGTTCTGGACAACATGGAAACGATTCTACAGGGGGGAGCCCATGCAGGGCATTTTCGCCCTGGCTATGAGTGCTATGGTGATGTGCTACAACTCATTGGTGAATCGCGCCATCAAAGTCACCTCGTGCTCACCAGTCGAGAAAAGCCTGCGGTGGTCGGTACATTAGAGGGAATTGACTCTTCAGTGCGATCGCTCAAATTGTTGGGTTCATCAGAAGCGGCCCTTGCCTTACTCGACGCAAAAGGACTGATTGGAACTGTAGAAGAAAAACAGCAGTTGGGCAATGACTATGGCAACAGCCCACTTGCGTTAAAGATTGTCAGCACGTCTATTCGCAGTCTCTTTGATGGAAAAATTTCTTTGTTTTTGGCAGAAAATACCCTCGTCTTTAATGGTCTTCAGCGTTTGCTTGATCAGCAGTTTGATCGCTTAGCCAATGTGGAAAAAACGGTCATGTATTGGCTAGCCATTAATCGTGAGTGGACGTCTATCTCAGAACTTGTTGATGATATTCAACCCGTTACAGGTCGCCAACAAATCCTGCAGGCGTTAGAATCCTTGAGTTGGCGGAACTTGATTGAGACGCAATCAGGACACTATACTCAGCAGCCTGTGGTGATGGAATATGTCACCGATCGCTTTGTTGACCAAATCGGCACGGCATTGATAAACCTGGGGCAACCGACAGAGTCTTTAATAGCAGCCCCAGCAGCCTCAGCAACGCCAGCAGCCGAACAAGGCAAGCTCTTGTTCTACAGTCATGCCTTTCTCAAAACCACCGTTAAAGACTACGTGCGCGAAAGCCAGATTCGACTCATTGTTGAGCCGATTGTGGCTCAGCTACGGTCGATGTTTCCTACGTCGCAGGCGATCGCCCAGCAGGTTCAATTTATCTTCAAAACCTTGCGTCACGATTTAGCAAGTTTCGGCGCAGACAAAGCCCCTGTACCGAGCTACGGTGCTGGCAACTTTCTGAATCTTTGCCATCATCTCAATGTCAGTTTGGAAAATTACGATTTTTCTGGGTTGACGATTTGGCACGCGGATCTTCAACCGGTTCAATTGCATCGCGTGAACTTGACTCGTGCTTGCATTGCCAAAACATCCTTTAGTCAACATTTCAGCGCCATCTCAGCTGTCGAGTTTAGTCCCGATGGACGTCTATTGGCTGTGGGGGATTCTCAAGGGCAAATCCATCTCTGGCGCACAAGCGATTTGCAACCGTGCTTAACCCTTGAAGGTCATGTTGGATGGGTACAGGCATTATGTTTTAGCACTGACGGAACCTATCTGATCAGTGCTGGAGATGACCATGTGACAAACATTTGGAAGATTCGCCAAATTACGACGATTTCATTCCCATCTCAACGAACGGACGGATCACCCTCGCCTCGATTCTCTGGGGTTCTATTTCGAGTCCTCAAGGGACACCAGAATCGAATCTGGTCTGTTGCTCTGAGTCCAGATGGGCAATTACTCGCCACAGGAAGCGGCGATTGCACCGTGAAACTGTGGAGTCTGAAAACAGGGCAATTGTTGGCAACGACAGACGCCCATGCGAATCAAGTAACATCCGTGCACTTTAGCCCTGATGGTCGCATGCTTGCCAGCAGTGGTTTTGATCAAATGATTAAACGATGGGACATTCACAGGACTCCCGATGGTGTTGAGCTACATCTCGTTCAAACCTTAGAAGGTCACCAAGGAAGTGTGTGGTCTGTGCGGTTTCACCCTTATGCTCCCCTTCTGGTCAGCAGCAGTGGCGATCGCACCATCAAAATCTGGCAGCTACCCACAGGTAAGCTCCTGACAACACTCAGAGGACACACAGAACAGATCTCAACCTTAGAAATTTGTCCGTCAGGCAATCACCTAGTCAGTGCTAGCAACGATCACACCCTCAAGCTGTGGGATATTTCCCAATGGGTGGGATCAGCTGGGATCGATAATGGAGCGACAACAACCGTCATCGCCACCTTAACAGGGCATACCCGACAAATTTGGACGATGGCTCTTAGCCCTGATGGCACGATGCTGGCAAGCGGTAGTAACGATCAAACCGTGCGACTGTGGGATATTCCATCCCGGCGACTCTTCAACACAATTCGAGGTCATACGAATCAACTGCTGACTGTGGGAGTGAGTGCGCTTAGCGCAACAGACGCAGCAGGTCCCACGACTTATCTGATGACGGGGAGCAGCGACCAGACCATTCGCCTGTGGGATTTTCAAACGGGTACATTGACCCATACGTTGAGGGGACATAAGAATTGGGTTTTAAGTGTTGCTCCTCATCCCACTGAGTTACGTCTAGCGAGTGGCAGTGCCGATTGTGACATCCGACTGTGGAACCTGAAAACCGGCGTATTGACCCAAGTCTTATCAGGGCATACCAGTTGGGTTTGGTCAGTGGCCTTCAGTCCTGATGGACGCATGTTAGCGAGCGGAAGTTTTGACCAAACCATTCGATTGTGGGACGTGCAAACAGCAAGCCTCTTGCAGACCATTCAGGTGACAGACCTCGTCTGGTCAGTCACGTTCAGCCCTGATGGACAGTGGTTAGCCAGCGGTGATAATCAGCATCGTGTGCAGGTATGGGATGTGGCGACAGGAACTCTGATCACGACCCTTGAGGGGCACACTGGCCCTGTTTGGTCAGTAGCCTTCAGCCCAAATGAAAAGATGCTTGCCAGTGGCAGCTCAGACGGCACTGTGCATCTGTGGGATCTTTCTCCATATCCACATCCTCCCCAGTTGCTGACAATCTTTCAAGGCCATCAAAGTTGGGTGAGAACGGTGGCGTTTAGTCTCGATGGGGCGATGCTGGCAAGCGGTAGCTATGACAACACCATTCGTCTCTGGGACGTTCAACAAAGAGCGAACGTGTCTATTCTGCAAGGACATCAAGACTGGGTCATGGCGATCGCCTTTTGTCCTGAACCGTCCACTGAATCAGCCTTCACACTAATTAGCAGCAGTACTGATGCGACCCTCAAAATTTGGAATTCCGCAACAGGCCTTTGCAACAAGACCTTACGGATTGAACGTCCCTACGAGGGGATGACGATTGAAGGCATTCAAGGATTAACAGATGGCCAAATTGCTGTCCTAATGGAGCTTGGCGCAGTGAAGCACGCCCAATCCGTAGCAGACCAATCTCGTCAAAAGGAAGGATTTTACAACAGATAAAGCCTGATTCCATGCGAACACTGGGTCTAACACCTAGACGCCACAGTCCAGAATCACACACCAGTCAGGCAATTTTATTCAAAAATGATTTGTGTTCATGACTTGGCAAACTTCTCAAAACGGAAGCGAAGACATGAGGGTTTGGGGGGGGGCCCCCCCCCCCCCCCACCCCAAAGGAGGGAAAAAAAAATAAAAAAAAAGAGGTTGGCCACAAAAAAA
>JBCCWF010000284.1:0-8561 GCA_039194035.1 Cyanobacteria bacterium P01_E01_bin.6
AGACGACAGATGAAGACACCCCGGTTGATATCGATGTACTCGATAATGACACCTTCGAGTCCGATGCCACGGTCACCGATACGACGGATGGCGCGAATGGCACGGTTGTAATTAACCCGAATGGCACGGTCAAGTACACGCCAAATCCTGACTTCAACGGCACCGATACCTTCACCTACACCGTCACGACCGAGGAAGGCGATACTGAGACCGCAACAGTCACTGTTGTAGTAGACCCAGTGGTGGACATTGCCAATGACAATGGGACGACGGATGAAGACACCCCAGTTGATATCGATGTACTCGATAATGACTCCTTTGAAGATAGTGGTGCCGCTGTCACGGATACGACGGATGGCTCCAATGGCACGGTCACGATTAACCCCAATGGCACCGTCAAATATACTCCTGAGACTGACTTCAATGGTACTGATACCTTTACCTATACCGTCACAACGACTGGAGGCGTAGCCGAAACGGCTACGGTTACGGTTACGGTCGACCCGAATACAGACATTGCGGACGACAGTGAGACAACGGATGAAGACACCCCAGTTGATATCGATGTACTCGACAACGATGGTTTTGAAGATGGTGCTGCGACTGTCACTGATACCACTGATGGAACCAATGGAACAGTTACAATCAACCTGGATGGCACAGTTAAGTACACGCCAAATCCTGACTTCAACGGCACCGATACTTTCACTTACACAATTACAACAATTGGAGGAGTGACAGAAACCGCAACAGTTACCGTAACTGTAAACCCTGTGAGTGATGCTGTTGATGATACTCAGGCTGCCATTGAAAACATTCCGATTGATATCGATGTTCTAAACAATGATAGCTTTGCTCCGGGTGCACAGGTTACGGACGTTACGAACGGAACCGATGGCACTGTTACGATTAATCCAAATGGAACCGTAACCTACACGCCTGACTCTGAATTTTTCGGAACCGATACCTTTACCTATACGGTAACAACAGTGGCTGGTGACACTGAAACCGCAACGGTCACCGTTAATGTTGAAGAAGACACGGACGGAGACGGTGTGATTAATACCTCCGACCTGGATGATGACAACGACGGCATCCTTGACTTGGTGGAGGAAAATGGTGTTCCGAATCGTGATACCGATGGCGATAGCATTCCGGATAGTCTCGATTTAGATGCCGATAATGACGGCATTAATGACGTTATTGAAGCAGGGCACGGTGGCGTTGATTCAGATGGCGATGGGATGCTCGATAGCCCAGTGGGGATAAACGGCGTCCCGAACGAAGTCGAATCCCCTGATGATAGCGGTAATGTTCCTCTGCCTATCAACAGCGATAGTGATAACCAGCGTGACTTTCAGGATTTAGATTCTGATAACGATGGATTAAGTGACTTGCTTGAAGGGGATAGCAATGGGACTGATGTTGATGACAACGGTGTCATTGACGGCCCTGACACCGATGGGGACGGGATTCAAGACTCTGTCGATGGTAACCCAAATCAACCCGGTGATTCTAACAGCCCAATTCCACCGAATCAGGATGGAGATTCGTTACCAGATTATCGAGACCTCGATAGTGATGATGATGGAGAGAAGGATGTTGATCCAGATCTCGATAGTAACGGAGATGGAGAAATCGATAACGTTACCGATAATGACAATGACGGAATCGTTGATGTTATTGATGACTCTGATGATGATGGTGTTCCAGATATCACAGATCCTGATCCACAAACATTTGGTGGATTACCTGCCACAGACACGGATGAGGACGGAGTTCCTGATAGTCGTGACCTAGATGACGACAATGATGGCATTCTTGATACGGATGAAGGTGATGGAGACGTTGACACCGATGGGGATGGAATTCCTGATTCCCTTGATTTAGATACAGATAATGATGGCATTCTTGATGTTACTGAAGCTGGGCATGGCAATGCTGATACAGACAGAGACGGGAAAGTCGATGGGCCTGTAGGTTCGAATGGCTTTGCCGATCAGCTTGAAACGTCTCCCGACAGCGATGAGCCAAACTATGTCCCGGTTGATACAGATAATGATGGTGTTCAGGATTTCCGCGACCTTGACAGTGATAATGACGGGATTACTGATGTGATTGAAGCTGGCGGTTCTGATCCGGACGGTGATGGCATTATCGGCACAAGTCCTATCCCTGATGTCAACGAAAATGGTCTGTCGGATACGTTGGATCCTGCTCAAGGTGGAACTCCACTCTCTATTCCTGACCAGGACGGAGATGAAAGGCCAGATTACCAGGATCTCGACTCAGATAATGATGGCCTTACCGACCTAGAAGAGAGTGGTAGTGGGTTGCCAGATACCAATGATGACGGTCGTGTTGACAGTGGAGATGCCGATAGGGACGGATTAGTTGATCTTGTTGATGGGGCTCAAGGGACATTTGGTAGCGGCAATGTCCCAGTTCCAGCTCCTCAGGATACTGATGGTGATGGTAATCCCGACTTTAGAGAACTCCCAAATCCAAATGGTAATAGTGGTTCTCAAGGGTCAGATACTATTACGGGAACCGATGGCGACGACATCCTCAACGGATTTAGTGACATCGACGTTCTGAGTGGTGGCGCTGGTGATGACATTATCAATGGTGGCAGCAGCCGAGATACCATTCGCGGAGACTCTGGTAATGACACCCTTAATGGTGGCAGTAACGATGATGATATTGATGGTGGCTCTGGCAATGACATCCTCAATGGTGGCAGCGGAAACGATTTGATGCGTGGCCGAGGCGGTCGAGATATCCTCAACGGAGGTCAAGGAAGAGATCGGATTTTCGGCGGTAACGGCAACGACATCATCAACGGCAGTGGTTCGCGCGATCGCCTCTTCGGTGAAAAAGGCCGGGACAAAATCCGCGGTGGTGAAGGCAACGACATCATTGTTGGTGGATTCGGTAAGGATACACTGACGGGTGGCCAAGGACGCGATCGCTTTGTCTATGAATCCATCAGAGACTTCAGAGACAAAATCACTGACTTTGAGATTCTCAAAGACAAGCTTGATGTTCGGGAAATCGGAGGAGTCAGCTCAATGAATGATGTGGTGTTGAATCAGCGAGGTGATGACCTGCTCATCAAACTGGATACCAATCGTGGATTGAGGACATTTGTCACACTTGATGATGTGGATGCTGAGACGATATCAAAGCGACATTTCATCTTCTAAACCCAAACCATGTTGGGAACTGTAGTTTTCTCACAGGGGAAATTACAGTTCCCAACCTAGACAAATCTCAGGAGTCATAGCCACTCTAGATAAGATAGGGAGATTTTTATGCCGGGGTTGAGCACCGACATGAAAATCTCCCTATTTCATCGGATCGCAACTTGGTATTTAATGCCACAGTCGCAATACTTGTCGTAGCGAATACTCTCACGCTTATGCGGTGCTAGGCAGTGGCTGCAAAATACTGTAAGCCAATACCTTTCGTTGACGACCTCGCAGCGGAATTTTTCCGATACTATAACCAACGTAATGAGCCCCGACATAGCGGTAGGTTTCTTGACTTACCAAAATATTATGAGGATTGTGATCCAAGACAATTTTATTAATACTCTGAAGACGAGATGCAACATTAACAGCGTCTCCCACAACAGAATAATTGAGCCGAGCGACACTACCTACATTGCCAGCCGCAACGTGACCCGTGTGAATCCCAATACCGAATTCAATGGTGGGTAATTCCTCAAACTGAAGCTCCTCATTCAGTTTTTGCAAACTGGTGAGCATGTCAAAACTTGCTGCGATCGCACTCAGGGCTGTTTGACGAATAGACTCCATTTCCTGATCTGACGGCATAAACACCGCCATGATTTCATCCCCGATGTATTTATCGACCGTTCCTCCGTGAGCAGTAATACAAGCCGTCATGCTGCTGAAATAGCGATTCAGCCACTCCATCAATTTGGGCGGTGGCAAATGTTCTGCAACATGGGTGAACTCTCGAATGTCTACGAATAAAACAGTCGCCATCAGTGTTTCAACAGGGAGAGAACTTTGAGTTAGCACCTGTTCTTTGTGACTTAAAATCCGTTGAGCCGTGTCTGTTGACACATAGACCTGAAACAGATTCATCAATTGTTGCTTTTCCCATTGTTCTCGACCTTGGACACCTAAAAAAGCCAGCAACAAGACGCCGATAGGAGCTGCGACAGGTAGCAGCCATGATGCCTGCAAGCCTAGAACGGCAATCCCAAACCACAGCAGTGGGAAACTTGCGATGACTCCAATGCGCCCAAGCAAATTTAGTTGTTGGAGCATCATGATTGTGAGAAGACCGAACCCCAGCAACATCACTTTCTCAAGCCAAGAAGGCATGCGTCGGAGTAGCTGATCATTTAATAGATTGTTGATGAGGGCTGCATGGAGATACACATTGGAAACAGCAGGAGACCGATGAAATGGCGTATAGAGTGGATCGAGTCCTTGAGCTGTTGCACCTATCAAAACAATTTTGTCAGCAAATAGGTTAATTGGAATGGTACCTTCGAGAACACAAATCAAGGGGTAAGTACGCAGTTCCCCCGGTTCATCAGTAACCCGACAATCAGAGGTAGAAGACTGTATTGGCCCAGGCCAGTTTATCCACGCTTGATTCTCTTCTAAAGAAGAGGGTGGGATTCGATGATAAGGTGTGGCGATCGCACGATTATCTTCCGTTTCGCCGATCGTAGCAGCGAGACTTTCTTCATACACCTGCAATGCAGCGATGCTCAAACTTGGTGTAGATCCGTAATAGAGCGAAAGCTGACGAGGAATACCATCCACATCTGGGGAAACATTGACGTGCCCTAAGGCTGCAGCTGATGCCGATAGACTCGGCACCAGTTCAGCCAAATCTCCGTTCCCTTTAGGGGCCGATGCGATCGCCAGAACGACATTCCAACTCTCGCTAATGGCTTGAGCAAAGGCAGCGTCATCAGGTGATGGATCCAAAAAGAGGATATCAAAAACAATTGCCCCTGGTAAGGCGGAATCAAGTTTCGACAGCAACTGTACATATGTTTGTCGGGGCACTGGAAACTGTTGAGTTTTGCTCAGTGTTAGATCGTCAATGGCAATCACTGCAATACGATCGTCCCATCTATTGACCGGCATCGAAGCTTGACGAGCCTTAAACAAACCAACATAAGCGGCACCTTCTAGCGATCGCCACCCTCCCCCATACCAAATTCCTAATGCTAGTAATACGGGAGCCAATTGAATGACGAGACCGATGTTACGGTGCCAACGCTTGTAGTGATGTTCTTTAGACGATTGATTCAATAGAGAATGACTCGTGGAATCACGAGTCATTCTCATCAGCTTTAAGAAGGCCTTAAGCATCACCATCGCGTGTTGGGCTTCAGTCAGATACTGTAAAGTTTAGTAGTTTTGTTAACGTTCTCGAAAGCCGGGAATAGCTACCTGATAGGTACGGGTTTCTTCAAGTGGATTATGAACAATCACGGTTAAATGCTCAGAGCCAGCATACTCCAGGGGTGAATTTCGCAGAGTAAGTCGGAAACTCCCATCTTCTTCTATCCTCACTGGATTACCGTTGACTTGAACCGTATTGACTGGATCAACCCTTCCTCGTAAAACGATCTGACTGTTTGTGCGCCGAATATGCTCAATCCCCAAGCGTAACTGCCGGTCAATACGGCGTGGAGGAGTGGGGGGTTCTCCTGGAATAATGCTTGTTACAAACCCTGGGTTGACAAAAACAGTGACATCTTGAGCACTGACCTCAACAGAACCCGTTGCCGTCGCCACAGCAGTTTTGCCTGTGTCACCCACATTCACATCAAAGGTAGTTCCTCGAACGGCAGCGACGCCTGCAGGGGTCTCAATTTCTAAATGCGAGCTGGGATGAGTGAATCGGCGCACCTGGAGTCTCGCTCTGCCTTGGTCAACCACTAAGGAGGTGACTCGTCCACCATCGGGCAATAAGTCCATGCGCCTAACTCGAAGACGAGTGCTTTCGGCAACACGCACGGTTCCAATGTTTGAATCGAAGGCTAAAACTGATGCCGACAGAGTTTCTGTATCAACACCTTCGTCAATTTGCAAGATGCGATCGCCAATGCGAGCGTCACGGGTTTGGCGAGTACCATGATAAATGACGCCACCATTAATTTGCTGCACTTCTAACCAGCGCCCTGATGAGGGTAAGGCAAGTGTTTGAGCTGTCAATGGACTAGCCGAGACACTTATTGTGCCAGTGGCGATCGCCATGCCAACAACCCATCGCCATGGAACAAGTTGATGGCGAAGATGAGTCAATAGAGAAATATTCTGAATCATAGATGGATTTTAGTATCGAGGGTAAAACTTTATTTGGTTATTCAATCCACCCTGAAATAGGTCAGGTCAAATTTGATCATTGTTTGTGCATTAAGCTTTCGAGTTCAGAAAGCCTCGCTTATTTAGTCACAGACAATGCCTTCACGAAATAAATTGATCATAGATAGCCTATCGCCTGCTGGGTGGGATGCTTGATGCTGAGCAAAACCCTGAGACTAGTCGAAACCCACTATGGTGCCTAAGTTTCAAAATAGTCTTATTGAACGAAGCAGTAATGAGATCAGATTATTCCGTACACCCTTAGTTGCAATTATGACCTAGTTCGACAGTTGAAGAGTGATCCAGTCGGGTGAAATTACGAGGCTTATGTCACGGTTCGACCCATGATAATGATATTCCTTTACATTGGCACATAAATACAGGTCAATGTAGTATGTTGGAGTACGGAATTACATGGTCAAAAATCGTGTCATCGGTTTAATTGTTGATGGCATGATAGGTGGAGATAGCGCGATGAAGTTTTACAAGATTTAAATCATTCAGGACACGTCATGTCTAGTCTATGGGCTACTGCACGGTTGAATAGCATTGCAGGCAGCGCAGCCAACCTCTTCGATGGCTGTCATAGGCATTTGCATGACTGTGGACTGATGTGGCGACCTTCAGCTCATTGGCCAGCCGTTACTGATGTCCGAACGCAACCGGTGCAATCGCGATGGTTGCATAACGATTGCACACAGAGTGGCTGTTTATCGGCTAAGGATTCGCACGGTCATGGTTTGCTGGGCGTTACTCAACCATGCGATCGCCACATTGTGGTTTTCCCATGGGTGTCCTTATTGCAATCAGTATTCAATCGGCCTGAAGAAAGACGTCCGCACGGCAAACACGTGCAATTACAGTTCATCGCACGGCTCTGTGCCAACAGCACGATTGGGGCAGTCTCTATGGGTCAATCGATTGTGGCATCAGCAACAACGACCACCCCCATGATGACGATGAGCATTGAACGTTATCGCGGCATGTATCAAGGGATTCGAGTATTTTTGGGCGGCGATCGCCGATTACGAAGCG
Organism: Cyanobacteria bacterium P01_E01_bin.6; assembly: GCA_039194035.1. Classification (GTDB taxonomy): domain Bacteria; phylum Cyanobacteriota; class Cyanobacteriia; order CAKZMO01; family CAKZMO01; genus JBCCWF01. The sequence continues at coordinate 7,401 of JBCCWF010000284.1, forward strand.
GGGCAGATGACTGGATACCTATTGGACTTCAGTCAATCTCAATACCAATCTAGACATTCGATCATGACCTGTCTAGTCCCCCGCTTTTTGAACAGAAGCGGGGGATTTTTCTTGATTCCAGCTTCTTTGTAACGATGACAAGCAATCATCACATGCGCCTATCAGCATCAGGCTAGAGCGCATCAGGCGATCGCTCCTATTAGTTTGTATTTCTCAGCGATTTATCTACCTCTGGAACTGAGGATTTTTGCATGTTGAAGGTTATTTACACTGAGACAGGTCAATATCTGGAACATACATCAAGTACGTTGCAGTGCTGGATGATTTGTCAACATCGATTGGCCAATCAGGTTGGCGACAGACTCTCTGTCGAACATTGCACAGCTTCTATTTTGCTACCTGCAGATACTAGGGTGATTACGATGCTTGAATCCATCACGATGAATGAAGTGAGTCGTCCCTTCATTTGGGAGTATGCGGATCTGCATACGATTGAGGTGGTTTTTTCAGGCTTATGGGTGTCGCCTGATGCCAATGGGCATGAGGGAACTGTTCTCGTAGAGGTGGGCGATCGCATTGCCGTTGAACTGTTTCATCTCTGGGCCGATGCTGCAAAACAGATGTCTACCATCAGTCAATAAATCAAACAAAGGCTTGTATGTTAAGTCGGGAAGAATCACGCCTTAAAATACAAGCCTAAACAAGCGGCATTTAAGTACCTTGGCGTGATTAAACTGAAAATCTAAAAACCTGGGGAGCGCTCCTCCGGGGCGCTCCCCAGGTTTTTAAAGTGAGTTTATTTATGCCTATCTACCTATTTCGAATCTTGCATCAGCTTTTCTACAAAGTTGGTATAGACCTCGCCCACTTGGAAATCATGCGAGTCAAGAATCTTCTGATGAAAACTAATTGTTGTAGGCAAACCAGTAATGGCACATTCCCGGAGGGCTCGCTGCATCCGCTTAATCGCCTCTGGTCTCGTTGCTCCCCAGACAATGAGTTTACCAATCAAAGAGTCGTAATACGGAGGAATATCATAGTCAGTATACACATGGGAGTCCATCCGAACCCCCGGCCCCCCCGGAGGCAAATATCCACTAATCCGACCTGGATGAGGGCGAAAGTTTTGCTCCGGGTCTTCCGCATTAATGCGGCATTCAA
>JBCCWF010000285.1:0-8559 GCA_039194035.1 Cyanobacteria bacterium P01_E01_bin.6
CTTCCCACCAACCGGCAACACCGGAAAAAAATTCACCGCGGCCCCTGCTGCAGCTGAGAGCGCACAGGCCCCGCGATCAACCAACGCACACGATATCCTCAAACCAAAGCGGCTCAGAATGTCATTCTGAGCCGCTTTGGTTTGAGGCGCATTCTACGAATACGGAACCTCGTTTAGAAAGATTGCTTAACTTTCATCAACGCGTAACAACTTACGGTAAAAGGGTTGGGAAAAATCCGTTACTCGTGTGGTCTTGACGTTAAAAAGGACATCAATAAGGAAATCGATGAATTCAAAGTTTGCAAGCGTCATTTCATAACTTAACTCAGCTTCGCCATCAAATTGGATACGGCACCGAGTCAAATCGGCTGGAAGCATCGAGACGTTCCACGTGGCCACGAAAGAAATACTCTCTCCGCCCTCTATGCGACGGCTACCCTCTAGATTACCTGCCTTGTATAGACTAATGGCATAGGGGAGCGCACTCCGCTTTCGCCCCTGATAGTAGGGAGTGTATACGTTAACATCACGTTGGTTTGCTGGCTGGAGTTTATCAAGAGACATCCTGAATCCTTATCATCTACGGATGGATTACTAACTAATGCGATTCTCTGCTTGGGGCGCCATCATCTCTGACATTTTCTCAATGGGGGCTAAGGTATTAAACCAGTCTAGTAAGACAATTCGATTCAACACCAATCAGATGAGTAAATGTTTCTACAACATCAATGATCTAGCTATTAATCGTTCACCCATGCAAACTGGCTATTTTCTAATCAGAAATGTGTGGTTAATCACCTAGCAATGGTTAGCATCCTCAATAGTATGCCCTATTTGCCCCAGTCTGATGACATCTCAACAGCCCATAATTAAGCCCAGCTTTGATGGCCAAGGGTGACACAAAGCTGGGCTTGAGATGCATGGGACAGTCCCAGAAGGGTCTAGAAGCTATCTTTTCCAGAAGCCCAACGTTCTGGATTAACTTTGGGTTGAGTCAGGATATGTCCGGCGATCGCCACCAAATCATCTTCCGAAAGATTTCGCATCTTCGGATAGACATCAGCACTCTTGAGCGAAGGATGGACTTCTGAGATCTCAGTGAATCCATCGTAGGTTGTTGGATTCTTCATGTAGTCAACCAGACCTGCAATATTATTACGGTTTGGAAAAGCTCCACTGAGTGCTTCTTCACTCAGGTCGATGTTGGGGTTTGTCTTTGTCCCTCCACTGAGGTGGCAACTAGCACAGCTACTGTTAAACCGCTTTCTCCCCAAAGCAACCTGATCAAGAGTTAATACAATCGTTTCCCCTTGCTCATTTAGAGGAACTGTCCGAGCTTCTACATCGAGTTCGACAGCGTTTGCAGAACCGATAAAGGTCTGGAATACAAACATCACTGCAATCGCAGCAGACAATAAAAATCGCTTTAACATGGTTCTCCTTGACATGGCTCAGTGATTAAAAGCTCAACTCCATTTCGTCAAAACGCCTTAACTTCGATTTTTTGCTGATCGTCTGGCGATCGCACCACCCCAAGCCGCGTTTCTAACCACCACAGAATCAGATACATCGTTGAAATCAATGGTCAATAGCTGAAAGGTGTCAGATCTCAAAAGGTACCGCTCTCTAAGAGCAATCTTCCTGAACAGCAAAAACCACCATGACTAAGAACGTGTATAACTGTGGATCTAAGTAGGGATTAGCTTAATCTAATTGAATATCATGCCACTGAATGGAACCTTTCCAAAGCAACCCACACCACTTTTCCTTAGACCGCCTTAACATTGCGTTACAAAGAGCTAATTGTCATCACCGATAGCTTTCTGTATCGTGCAATTGCGCAGAGATGACTTTTATGATGCCGTCTTTTGGCCTGTGGGATTTTTAAGCTTAGCAAGCCTGCTACGTTAACATCTGAATGTTCACTCTTTAACCAAAAATTGTATTGCCTTAATCATCAGTACCTGGACATCATTAAAACCAAAAACCCAAATCCTGTGCCGCCCGCTGCGCGGGCGGCACAGGATTTGTAAGGATACGTTTAATGATGGCCATCTACTTATTCCTTAAATAATCGATTCTAGAGTCTAGGTCGTCTACTATTGTTTACGGCATTACCGACAGAGAGGTTGATAGCGATGACTTTGAAACCTGGCGATTTGGCACCTGATTTCAGCCTTCCTGATGGCGAAGGCAACGTGACAAATCTTTCCGATTTACGCGGATCACGCATTATTCTCTATTTTTATCCCCGAGATAATACACCGGGTTGTACGAAAGAAGCCTGTGGGTTTCGCGATGCATACGCTCAGTACCAGGAAAAAAATGTTGTCATTTTGGGTGTGAGCACCGATGATGCAAAGGCCCACACAAAGTTCTCAACAAAATATAATCTTCCGTTCCCACTTTTAACGGATGAAGGAGGGGCGGTTTCAACCCAGTATGAGAGCTACGGGTTGAAAAAATTTATGGGCAAGGAATACATGGGCATCAGCCGGACAACGTTCATCATTGGCCCAGATGGCAAAATCGAGAAGATCTATAAAAAAGTGAAGCCCGAACCACACGCCGCGCAAATTTTGACAGATTTGGGCGAATTAGAGGGATAAATTGAATATGGGTGTCCCGTTTGTTATACCGCTGCTTATGGATAATGTGCCGAGATCACCCCACCGAGATCACCGCACGTTGAAACAACGAAACCTTTTCCCCGCGTCATGTGACCTCAGACTTCATTTTTAATGCGGCCACCTAATGATCATCAATCAGCTATGGCATTACCTCCAATCCGCGATCGGGCTAATATTGCGTCACCCCGTAACAGGTACAAGTATCATCCCGATCCTGCCTGACGGACGCATCGTGCTTATTCGCCGACGTGACACAGGCCAGTGGGGGTTGCCAGGAGGCATGGTGGACTGGAGAGAGGATATTCCAACAACGGTCAAGCGAGAATTAATCGAAGAAACAGGACTAGAATTGCAAACATTAAAACGACTTGTGGGTGTTTATTCTGAACCAGATCGCGACCCGCGTTTCCATTCTATTTGCGTCGTTGTCGAAGCAATCGTTGATGGCATTATCAACATCCAAGACACACTCGAGATTACTGATGTTCAAGCATTTTCTCCAGCCGACATTGACATTCATCAGTTATCCTATGACCACGGTCGCCAGCTACAAGATTATCTAGCAGGAAAAACCACTCTCAGCTAGAACAGTTAGGGTTAGCAGCCAATTAACCAAACGTAGGCCTCTTGCGTTTTTCCAAGAATGGTCAGGAGTTATGCTTGAGTTCCGTACACCAATATAGAATTTTATTTACGCAAGTTTCTTGCGAAGAAGTTCGTCGTCTGCTAGCTTAGTAAAGCGCTGAAAGTTGCAGCACGATTGAATAGCGCCGGGATAGCTCAGTTGGTAGAGCAGAGGACTGAAAATCCTCGTGTCCCCGGTTCAAGTCCGGGTCCTGGCATTTTGAGCAAGTAAATGTCAAGTTAACTTTATTTGGCTTGTATTTTAAGGCAGTATTCTTCCTGACTTAAGTTTATAAACCTTTTGTTTTGGTCAAACTCTCTTTAAAGATCCTCTTTGTCTTAAGTCTTAGTCAAGACGAAGATGAGTTGTTAGCTCTTGCATAATTAAGACCTTGCACAGTATATTAGTAAACTGTGCCGAACAAACATTATCCATGCCTAAATTAAAAACGCGAAAAGCTGCTGCGAAGCGATTCCGACGTAGTGGCTCAGGGAAAATCATGCGGCGGAAAGCATTCCGAAATCACTTGCTAGAGCACAAGACAACTGCTCGCAAGAGCCGCCTTTCAAAAGTTGCTGTGTTGCATGACAGCGACGCTGAGAATGTCGAATTGATGCTGCCCTACCTCTAAATAAGGCGTAGGTTGACCAAGTTTTGTTTTGAGAAGTAGCTGTATAAAGATACGAAGGAACTAGGGGAAAAATGGCACGTGTTAAACGCGGTAATGTAGCCCGTAAGCGCCGCAAGAAGATTCTTAAGCTTGCAAAAGGGTTTCGTGGCTCTCATTCGAAGCTCTTCCGCACTGCAAATCAGCAAGTCATGAAGGCATTGCGGAGTGCCTATCGCGATCGCCGCAGACGTAAGCGTGATTTTCGCCGTCTCTGGATTGCTCGTATCAATGCGGCATCTCGCCAAAATGGGATGAGCTATAGCCAATTGATCGGTAGTCTTAAAAAAGCAGATATACAGCTGAATCGTAAGATGCTGGCGCAAATGGCAATTCTTGACCCTCAAGGGTTTGCAAAAGTTGTTGAGGTTGCAAGCAACGCGAAGTAGTAGGGTAGAATTTATAGCGCCCTGATGTCTGCTTTAATAACCATGGCTTGTTTAAAGCTTGTTTTACGGCCTATTTCTCGTGTCGCTTTGTCTACGCTTGCGGCAATTAGTTTTTTGGGATTAGGAGAGGCGATCGCCTCTCCTTTTCTATTGCGGGCGATCGCAACGGAGTTAAACGATATTCAAGAGCGGGGTATCTTGATTGTTGCGGTTAAAGACAATGTTAGACCCCTTGGTTTTCGGAATGAGCAGAACGAACTGGTCGGATTCGAAGTTGATATTGCGCGGCGGCTAGCGATTGAAATCTTTGGAACACCAGAGGCTCTGATGCTTCAGCCTGTGAGCAATGCCAATCGACTATCGTCTCTGCTTGAAGGAGACGTGGATGTGGTCATTGCACAACTTAGTAGAACAGATGCTCGGTCCCGATTAGTAGACTTCAGCATTCCCTATTACCTAGATGGGGTTAGTTTTGTCACGCGAAATGCACAGATTCAAACTCTCTCGGATGTATCAGAAGCGACCATTGCCGTTTTGAACGATTCCACCACTATTGATGTGGTGCGATCGCTTCTACCCGAAGCCAACCTTGTAGGAGCCAATTCCTACCATAATGCTTTGATGCTCCTAGAGTCGAACCAAGCTGATGTATTTGCCTCAGATGCCAGTATTTTGACAGGGTGGAGTCAAGAGTATCCAGACTATCGCGTCATCTCACCTGTGATTTCGGCTGAGGCTTTGGCGATCGCCATGCCCCGTGGATTGCAACATGATGATCTACGGCAGCTTATCAACACAGCCATTGAACGCTGGCAACAAGATGGTTGGCTAAGCGAAAGAGAAAATCATTGGGGATTACCATAAACAGAATCGACTTCCTTAAATCAGTGGGATTCAGGTAAGCTAAAGAGTGCTTTAGAAGGGCTGACCTACCACTCCTCCATAGCGGTTTGCTGAGCTGACTCTTCTTGTTTTTAGTTGAATTTAACCTGCTGAAGCTTAACGGTTCGTTTCTTTGGCAACCAATACTAAATTATGAAAGATTTTTCACTACCGTCATTTTATTTGGGTCTATTAGTCTTGCTGCTGCTGATTGCAGCAGTTCTTCTCTTTCGCCAAGTGATCAAAACTCGCCGCACTGAAAGTACCTTTTCTCGATTGCAAAACAAATTGACAAAGCAACGTGGTACCGCTCAGGAATATTACGAGTTGGGAAGTATTTATCTTGATAAGAAGCTCTATTCACAATCCATTACATTACTTAAAAAGGCTCTCAAATCCAAAGATCTAGAAGGCGCAGAGAATATTGCACTCATTCACAACGCTCTCGGTTACGCATATGCTTGTCAAGAGCAATATGACTCAGCGATTCGGCAATACAAAGAAGCACTAGAGCAAACGCCTGAGTACGTGGTCGCTCTCAACAATCTCGGATTCGCCTACGAGAAGAAACAGTTGATTACGCAAGCCGTCGAAGCATACGAAAAAGCATTTGCGATTGACCCAAAGGATAGTACAGCACAGCGACGGGCAGAGTCTTTACGAAAACGAATTGCAGCTCCAGCTAACAGTGAACGGTAGACAGATAACCAAAGGGCCGTCCATCATCTTTGGATTGTGCTGTGGTGCATATTGTCTATGCACCACAGCCATCAGATAACGATGTGTCTTTATTCACGTCATTCCATTGCTGCAGCCATTCCAACATTGAGGATGAAAGGGGACAACGTTTCCGATTCGCTGGGTCAATTGCAACGTGCCGGGTAAAGGCTTGAACAGCATCCTCCCGTCGAGCTAGTTCAATCTCCGAATCATTCATGGTTACTGCGAGAATGTACGTGATGGAGAATTCGTTAGGAGAAATCAACTGCGGCGTCAGCGACAGATGCAGTTCATCACCACAGTACATCGGCCGAAAAAAATTAGCCTTGCTTTCTGCAATTGGAATTGCACAATTTGGGTTGTTGAAAAAATCGCGAAGTGCAATACCTGATGCGACAAGAGACGCCTCATACGCTTCATGACACATCGAAAAAATATTAGCAAAAAAGACAACTCCTGCAGCATCAGTGTCTTGAAAATGAACTCTGCGACGATAAATAAACGGCAAAATATCCTCTTCAAAATAGAGTGTGTCAATACTTAAGAACCTCTAAATAGGCAACTCTAAAAAGCAGCGATTAAGTAGGTGGACATCAATAAACGGTGCTGTAGGGTGCTGTTAGGCGGAGCCGTAACGCACCATCCCGTAAGACTCTAGAGAGCAGCGAGTATCTCATTTAGCTGATCAGCATAGTGATTATTTTCTGTCGTGGTAAGAACGACCCGCTTGTAATATTCTCCTTCAAGTCCGATGACTAGAAAATCTGAACGACGCGTAACATACCAAAATTCTCGCCCGCGTTTTGCGTAATAGGTACCTGCTGTGAATCCTCCTGGAATTGCCGTTCCTGGGGCACGGAGAGCATACCACTCCATCTCTGGCGCATCTGTTGAAATACTGCGAATACTAGAAATGGGAATTGTCAGCGTCGGGCCAAGGTAACATGCCCATAACCGTTCCTGCCAATCAAGCTGAATGGTTAAATCGGTACTGTTGAGGTGTAGATTCATAACAAGTAAGTCAACTGTTGATTACTAATGACATCAACTCAATTATGCAAACTCATGGCTCTGATAGGCATTATTTGGGGCTTTTTTTCAGAGTGGCACGCACGTGTCATCGACTGTGTAAGTCGCTAACCATAAGTAAACGTTAACCTTCCAAATACTGTGCCGCCCGCGCAATGGGCGGCACAGTATTTGGGGGTTTGGTTTTAATGACGTCCAGGTATTTATGGGAACGATAGGCTTGGAGAACTGCCCATTTTGGAAGAGGCTATCAAATCCAGTTGCGATATGTCGTACTCCCAATGAAGAATGGAGCGATTGAACCTGTCTCGTTCCTTATCATTCATTTCATCGATCGAGTGAAAGGTTTGTACTTTAAGGTGTTTTTTTCTTGGCTTAAGTTATGAGCCACATGAAACAGAAATGTATTAAATGAAGGGTGAGTGGCATGACAAACGGTTGGCAATGCCGGACATTGATCGGTTTCGTGCTTATCACTTGTTTGATGGGTGCGTCATGTACACGATTGCCGCGCATACTGAACCAGGAAACTGCTTTCACAGACGCCCCCGTCGATGTTAGTGTCGTTGGATTCAATGTTGAATCTGGCGATGCAAATCCAGCCGTCATTGCAGAGCAATACGTTGGGCCATTGTCCGATGTCGATGTGTGGGGGTTTTCTGAGGTCCAAAATGCTGAATGGCTAAGGCTCTTGGAACAAGGAGCTGAGAGTGGAGAACAGACAGATTTTCAATCGATCTTAGGAACGTCGGGTGGGGGCGATCGCCTTGCCGTAGTTTACAACCCCAGTCTTCTGAGAGTCATCCACCAAGAAGAGTTAGATGCTCTGAGCTTTGGTGGACGCGTACGAGCCTCGCTCATCGTTCATTTTCAAGTCCGCCGCAACGGGCAAGAATTTCTATTCATGGTCAATCATCTCTATCGAAGTCAGGCTGAGCGTCGCCACGAACAGGCTCAAATGCTAAATGCTTGGGCACAACGCCAAGCTCTCCCGATTATTGCAGTGGGTGACTATAACTTTGATTTTGACGTCGTTGATGGGGATCAAGGAAAGCGCGATCGCGGATTTGATCTTCTGCTTGATAATGATGTCTTCCGGTGGGTTCGTCCCGATGTTCTTGTCGCCAGCCACTGCAGCGATCGCTATGACAGCATCCTCGATTTTACCTTTGTGGGAAATCAGGCGATGAGTTGGACGATTAAAGATTCAGCCATTCTTTTTGCAACAGAAGACAGCACCTATTGTCCTGACGATGCACTCAAAAGTGACCATCGCCCCGTCATAACAACGTTTGAAATCCCTTCTCCTCCATAAAATATGCGAATTTACTATGTAGCAAGAAGGAGAAAGGCCATTTTCATCTGCTCAGCAGCATCCCACACACGTCAAATTCAACCTGTGTGTTTTAAACTCACAAAACCGTTAAGAATTGACGTCATTCTGGTCAGCTCGCTTTACAATCTGGTATCCGTACAGAATCTGTATCAGGAACAATTCCTCAGGATATTGAATGAATCAGTGAGCCTGATAAGTACCTGGACGTCATTAAAACCAAAAAAACAAACACTGTACTGCCCGCTGCGCGGGCAGTACAGTGTTTGGAAGGTTACGTTTAC
>JBCCWF010000286.1:0-8515 GCA_039194035.1 Cyanobacteria bacterium P01_E01_bin.6
CAGCGGGCGGCACAGGATTTGAGGTTTTGGTTTTAATGACGTCCAGGTACTTACCCAACCAGAATACGATTACCCTGCTGCAGCTGTTCATACTCGGTCAATACTTGCTGACGTGCCCATTGGTCGGCTGCGAGAATATCATCGAGGTTGGGGGCTGGGCAATTATCTGATTGGTGGCGATCGCACACCTGTTCAATGACCCGTGGAATATCCAAGAACTGGATTTTTTCTTCTAAAAACAATGCAACGGCTTGCTCATTCGCTGCGTTTAGCACCGCAGGCATCGACCCGCCTGCACGCCCTGCGGCGTAGGCAAGATTCATGCATGGATACTTCTTGTGATCAGGTTCACGGAACGTTAAGTCCCCAGCCTTGACCAAATCCAGGGGTTCCCAATTCGTTGCAATGCGATCAGGCCAGGACATTGCGTAGAGTAGCGGCAACCGCATATCAGGCCAACCAAGCTGAGCCAACACCGACGTATCTTGCAGCTCAATCAACGAATGAATAATGCTTTGAGGATGAATCACGATATCAATATGGTCGTAATCCATGCCAAAGAGATAGTGGGCTTCAATCACCTCTAACCCCTTATTCATCAGGGTTGCTGAATCCACGGTGATCTTTTGTCCCATAGACCAATTAGGATGCTTGAGGGCGTCTGCCACTTTGACATCAGGTAATTTTTCGACAGGCCAGTCTCGAAACGCCCCGCCAGATGCAGTCAAAATGATGCGCCGCAGTCCACCATCAGGAACGCCCTGCAGGCATTGAAAAATTGCTGAATGTTCAGAATCTGCAGGTAATAACTTGACCTGATGTTGCTCAATGAGTGGCAGGACAACAGGGCCACCCGCAATTAAGGTTTCCTTGTTGGCAAGGGCAATATCTTTTCCAGCTTTAATGGCTGCAATCGTGGGCAGTAGACCAGCACAACCCACAATACCAGTCACCACAGCTTCCGAATCGCCGTATGCGGCGACGTCGGTAATGCCGGATTCCCCAGCTAATATCTGAGGCTGAGGATCAAGGTGGGCGATCGCCTGTTTTAGGCCATCTAGGCGCGACTCATCACGAATCGCGACAATCTCCGGGCAAAATTGCTCAACTTGTTGAGCTAGGAGATCAATATTTTGGCCTGCTGTGATGCCGACGAGACGAAACTGATCTGGATAATTGGCGACAATATCTAGCGTCTGAGTTCCGATTGAACCAGTGGAGCCGAGCAGAGTAATTGCTTTCACGACAACCTTTTATAAAGAAAAGCTTAAGGGATCAAGCATCCCCACTATAAAGCTTTGCTGCGTTTGCTCCAAATTATCAGCACCATTGGGACTTGGTTGTTCTGTGACCCGTGATTGTGTTGTGACATAAGTCCCTCGGCATCAGTAAAACCGATAAATCCTACGCCGCTAGCTCAGCGGGCGGCGCAGGATTTAGGGACTTGCTTGCCCCATAAATTAGGAAATAAGCTGGAACTCACCTATGTTGCTTATTTTGGTGGCTGACCCCCGCCTCCGGCGAGGATCCGCCACGCAATTTAAATTGCTAATAGCTTATCCCTTCGTTTTCATGGGGTGGCACTACTCAGCAATTCTAAGAATTCATTGCCAGGAGTCGGCCTTCCTAAGTCTGGAAAGAATATTCAATCCATTAATTATTTTGAAGTGATCGTTTCTAAATGTAACGGGGGAACATTCTAGTATCGGGTTCGTCAGCCTGTTTATTGCATCACCCAATGCATCGCTCCAAGACTTGCTGAGTAAGCTTTCAAGAGAAGCTTATGACGATGAGAGACGATAAACGAACTGAAATCGAATTTTTAGTATCCCCACACTACTGACGGTATAAGGGGCAATGTTTTTTGACTGAGTCAGCGTGCACCAGTAGCCTTTATTTCCACTCGATGTGGCGACATGTGTTGCTAGTTTTCAGGCTGGCTCTGCGATCGCTGATATCTGTGAACGTATCGATCTGATCGTATGGATTGGATAGATGTGTAAGAGAGAGTCTCTTCTCGCGCAGGGTAGCTTCTGATATCCAGATGTGGAACGAGCCTACTCAATGACTTCATTCTTGTTCTAGATCGAGTCTCTAGATTAAGGTTTTTGCCATAACGTGTGAGATCGGGTTGCTCGACACCTGTGATCGGCAGCACGCTAGGTTCAATTGCTGCATCACCATCTCCATTCTGGAGAATCACAGATGATTCGCTCTACTTGTCACCGTCTTTTCTTGAATCTAATGGCAAAGTAGAGCCATTGATATTATTTTCTGTACTCATTTAACGTGGTCATGCTAGTTAGCTGAAACTGATGCCTACTAATCTTTCTTCAACAACTCCAGCTCTATTGCCATCTGCTATTGGCGATCTGACGGCTCAAGTCGCTAAATCTCAGGAAATTACGCTAGCAGACCGATATGGATTGATGGCTGCTATTCTCAGTGATTCGTTACTAGAAGAAGAACGTGCTGCCGTTGATCGACTACTTCGCGCGGTTTGTCGAGGGCGATTCGTCATGGTGAGTAAAATCTCGGCTCTCCAATAGAAACCCTCGCTGCTACAGCATTGACAGTGACTAAGAAATAAGCCTGACATAGAATCGGAACGTAATTGTGTTGGTGGCTGCGCACCAAAATACTTCGGAGTCTTTTTAATTGTCATTCCTAAGCAGAGCTTTATGGTTCCTCTGAATCTGGCGTCGGTTTGACAGAGGATGGCCAGGGTAGGGTGGAATCATTCAGGTGATTAGACTCATCATCGTCAATGTCCTGAAAATGAAGATGATCCAGGAGCGGGAGCGTTCCATTCGTGATAGTGCTGACGGATGTTTGCTGTGTCTCAAGAATATGGTGCAGGCCGTAGCGGTTTAACAACACATCCAAATCGCGCAATACATCCTGTGCAGATTGATACCGCTCTCTAAACGAGTATCGGGTCATGGTCGTGAGAATTTCTTTAAGTTCGAGACTGGGTGCTGCTTTACCGTGCCACATGAGTTCTCCTGTGGCGCTATCAATGTCTATGCGATCGGGCGATAATCCTGTCAGTGCTTGAATGCCCAAAACGCCAACAGCATATAGGTCGCTATTAAACCGTGGCGTTCCTGCAAATTGCTCACTGGGCATGTAGCCTCGTGTCCCAATGCTAATGGTTTGTAAATGTGTTTGATCATCTCTCATATGAGCTTGCATTTCTTTGACAGCACCAAAGTCAATGATTACAAGCTTTTGGTCGCTCTGCCGTCGAATGATGTTGCTTGGTTTAATATCCCGATGAATGACGCCACATTGATGAATGAAATCTAAGATAAGCAAGATTTCAGTCAAAAATTTAACGACTTCAGACTCTGTCAACTGCTGTTTGAGCAATAACTCTTGTCTCAGTGGATGTCCATTAATAAATTCTTGAACTAAATAGAATTCTTGACCTTCTTCAAAATAAGCTAGCAACTGAGGAATTTGGGGATGTTTCCCTAACCGTTCTAATGTTTGAGCTTCTTGGCGAAACAGTCGCTGTGACAGTGTAAACAGCTTCAGATCGTTTGTGATTGGACGTAGCTGTTTCACCACACAGAGAGGCTGCCCAGGACGTTGGAGATCGGCTGCAATGTAGGTTTCTCCAAACCCTCCAGCGCCCAGAATTTCAACGAGTTGATAGCGACCTGCAAGCATTTTGCCCAGGGTTTCATGTTCTCGCTCATTCAATAAATCCTGCAAATCGTCTTGCTGGCTAATGATTTCGCGAATAATCGGAGAACTGGAATACTGCTTAAGAGTTTTTCGCAGCTGCAAGCGATGCAGTTTTTCTCGTACTAATCCAGCAATGACATAGGAAAGGCCACTCATGGCGATCGCCATGAGTGGTATGGCTGTTGGAAAAATGAGTTGCCACCCAAGTAACGCGATCGCACTGACACCTCCCCAGACCACCAGCAAGATCCCGGTTCTCATCATGCGATGGGTCAGCCGATGAGGGGAGCTGATCACGAGCCCTGACCCCAGCACAATACCGATGATGAATATCCACTGACCTAGCCGATTGGGAATGGCATTGGCGATCGCCCGATCTGACATTAATGTGGCAATGGCATTCGCATGAATTTCAATGCCCGGGAGGATACCAAAGGGTGTGTTGTGTAGATCCTGAAAAAGCGTGGCGGTGGGGCCAATGAGCACAATTTTGTTGGCGAACCGTTTTTCGTTCAGATGTTGTTCCCAGGCAGAGGGTTCGATGACCGTCCAGAAAGAATACTGCTCAAATGTTCCAGCTGGTCCGAAATAGAAAAGACCATCTCCTTTGGGTAACGGATAGTCAATTTGGGCTGCTTCTAGGGTTGCGACATCAAACGACGGAACCGTGTCACTCAGCGTTTGAAAGTAGGCTTGCTGGTCAGGGTAGAAATCACCGAGCTGTTTAGGGAATACGTGGGAGAGTCGATGAATGCGTCTATCGAAATCAATCCAGTAATTAATAAAGCCGGTGTGTACTGCGTTAGTGCGATAAATAGTTGCGGGTTCAATCAGTTGAGTTACGGTTCCTTGTCCTTCAGCAAGGGGAAGATCCTCATAGCTGGATGCTAAAACAAGGCGTCCTGGATAGTTTTCGATGGTGTTGAGTAGCTGGGCATCATCGTCTGCGCCCCAACTGCTAGGCGTATCAAAAATTAAGTCAAGGGCAACGGTTTTTGCGCCAGCCTCTAGCAATCGTTCGCTGGCGATCGCATAGGCAGACCGCTGCCAAGGCCATTGGGCGATTGGTTCTAGATGAGCAAAGGTATTCGGATCGCTTCGATAAAACTGTGCTTGCTCAAGGGATGACTCATCAATCGCTAAAATGACGATATCGTCTGGTGGAGAGACGGTTCCACGAAGTTGGAAGAACACGGTCTGGGTCTGACGCTCTAACAGCTCTACAATGCCGAGGTTGAGAACTGTGGCGGTTGCGCCAACAACGGCCCAAGTCCCCATCATTAAATGAGCGAATCCCACAGGACCAAGGACCTGACGCCCGCGTAGGAGTGCATTTCCCCCCTGTTGCAAAAGCTTGAACGCGAGGCCTGTTTGTTTCAAGAAGCTGATGAGTGTCGAAACAGGTTGTTCTCGGGTTTTAGAGGGTGAGGAGTTTTTGGATATCTGATTGTTGTCCGAGCGTTTTTGCTGTGCTGGCTCTGGTTCAGCAGCATAACTCTGATCTGACCGATGGTTGGGGGTTGGGTCGCGATTCATAGGAATACAAGTCCAAGTTGTATGAGAAACGAGGATGAGATAGAAGCCATCATTGGACGATTTCTGCGTTTCAGTCCTTAGGCATGACAAGGCGAGTCATGCATCACTCAACCAGACGCGTCATATGTATCTCCACACGAACCAGGGCAAGCAGTTGAGGCTTGCCATCGCGATCTGAAGATGACCATAACGACGTGACAGGGAACTTGGGAATCTTGCAGTAGACCGTTAGCTGACCAGACCTGGTGAGGCAGGATACTAGGTCATTGGTTTTAAACCTGAGCGGTGCTAGCTGTTATTTTCCTAGACTCATTGTAGGGCAGTCACTACAGAAATTAAAACTAATTCCTGACTCATCCCTGATGAGGCTTATCTGTGAAGGCGGGGTTTTGGGGATCTGAGTGCCCCAGCATCCTGTTCACACGACTTGGCAATCTTCTCAAATCGACGACGAAGGAACGAGTGAACGTTGCCAAGTCGTGTGTTGACTAAGCAACGCGACACCCTTTCACTAGAACAGATTGCAGCTGAGGTGCTGCGTTTGTGCAATCATCTATGTCTGCTTGCACCGTAATGAAGTCAGCCCGCTTCCCGACTTCTAGACTTCCGCGATCGCCCTTGAGTCCGATAACTTTTGCTGGGTTGAGCGTGACGAGACGCAATGTTTCGTGCAGAGGTCTTTGGGCGTGTTGAGCAATGAAAAAAATAGAGTGAAGTAGGCTATGGGGGACGTAGTCGGAAGAAATGATATCGACCATATTTAGCTCAACCAAGTCCATGGCAGATACATTTCCAGAATGAGATCCACCCAGAATGAGATTGGGGCCTCCCATGAGGACTTGTAGACCATGTTGATGAGCTTCTTTGGCGGCTTCAAGAGTTGTTGGAAATTCGGCGATCGCCGCCCCTTCTTGAATGGCTTGATGAACGTGCTCTAAGGTCTCATCATCGTGGCTTGCCAGAGGAATGTGATGCGCCCGAGTCATATCGACCAAGGCTTTGCGGCTCGTTTCTGCATGTTCCTGTTGGGCACGGATGCGATCGCGAATGAAATCATCCATCACGTCTTCACTAACCCCATGCTTGACGACGTAATATTCTCGGTACTTATCGACATCTACAAACTGCCGCTGACCAGGTGTATGATCCATCAGCGAAATTAACGCAAGATGAGGGCTGGTGGCATATTTCTCGGTTACGTCTGCAACTTTGTCGTACGCTAGCTCACACCGGAGATGGAGGCGATGATCGACTGAAAAGTTGCCAGATTCTTGGCGCTGGCAGATTAAATCAATCATGGAGCCAAACTGGTTGTAGCGAATGGAGGTTGGTGTAATGTCACCGATGGCGATCGCATCACACACCGTTGTAATTCCAGACGCAGCCAAATCTCGATCATGATAGGTCGCCGCTGCCTCTAACGGCCAGTTGGCGCTTGGGCGCGGCGACATGCATTTTTCCAAATGATCTGTATGCAGCTCAACCAGTCCCGGCATGAGATAAGCGCCCTCGCCATCGGTTCCTTGGCCTACGACACCAGGCTGTACATCTGCGATGATGCCATCACGGACAACTAACGTACCCATCATTTCTTGATCAGGGAGTTGCAGACGATAGTTTGTAAAAATCTGTTCGTTCATCTCAGATCCCAAGTATTTCAGGTATTGTCGCGGTCAAAGGTTAACTGACGGTTACAGACGCGATCGCGCACATCTTCATCATGAAAAATGCCAATGAGTGCACAGCCTGCGTCTTTTTTAGCTGCAATCAACTGCATCACAACCGCACGATTTTGGGCATCTAAGGCAGACGTTGGTTCATCCAGCAGCATGATGGGATAGTCTACCGAAAAAGCTCGTGCAATATTCACGCGCTGTTTTTCTCCTCCAGAAAAGGTGGTAGGTGACAGTGGCCATAATCGTTCAGATAGATTGAGTTGGATGAACAATTGACGCACTCTATCCGTGGCATCGTCAGGGGCGATGCCTAGCTCCATCAATGGCTCAGCCGCCACCTCAAGGGCAGACACGCGAGGGATGACCCGGAGAAACTGACTGACATAGCCGATGGTATGTTTTCGTACATCTAATAGTTCGTGGGGTTGCAACTGAGGCAAGTCAACCCACTGATCACAATGGCGAACCCAGATGCTTCCTTGGTCAACTCGATAGTTGCCGTAGAGCGATCGCATGAAGGTCGACTTTCCGGATCCCGATGCTCCGACCAGAGCAACGCATTCTCCTTGCTTCACCTGCAATGAAAGCCCTGTGAGAACAGGGAGTGTCACGCCCCCCTGATGATGAAGAATAAAATGTTTATGGAGATGCTCAGCTTGCAAGAGGGTGTCGTTTGCCAGTTGAGGTAATCGCTCGGTGTGGGTGTTTGGTGTTGTGGTTGGTGCCATTAAATTTTCTTACGATTTCAACAAAACCAATGGCTTCATACGCTTGAGCGATCGCCACATCTAGCTCAATCATTCATCTCTGTGGGTTCATCATAGGACGCATTTGCATACCGTTTCTTATGAACCGCTCATCTTTTCATCACATAAATTTCAGACCCTGCGCTCATAATAATAATCAAGAATTTCAGAAATACTGAGTATTTAGGATATAGGAGGACGCGATGAATGCTTTGATGACTGGCGTACTATCTATCGGTTTTGCACTGTCCAGTATGGCGATCGCCCAAGCGGAAGAAAGTCCCACAGGCGATGCTTCCACAGCCCAATCACTGACGACTGAATCTGCTGAAACAACAAGCAGTCAGTTTTTGCTTCCAGAAGTTGATTTTGCCGAAGTCGCAGAATCGTTGGAAATTATCCGCGAAACGGAAGCCGTGATCTTGTCAGATCTTGATAATCGCCCAGAAGAATCTAACAGTATTGAAGTTGTGTTCTAAACCCAACCCAAGTTAGGAACTGTCGTTTGCCCTGGATTGGTTACGTTGGATTGAAGACATCGCTTTTCTGACGACAATCGTTAGGTTACGCAGCACGGATGACCCTCATCATCGTCATGAGAACAGAATGGGCAAGGTTTAACCATTTCCCCATTCTGTTCTCATGCTTTCTGGGGAAGAAATCTCTAGGGGATGACTGATTAACTAATGATCTGAACTATCTGCTCACATGACTTGGCAAACGTCTCACAATTGCAACGAAGAAATGAGGGTTTGAGCTTCTACAACAACCCCGACGCCGACGACCACTTCGGCGAAACCCACATCGCCGACCTCTCGTGGGGGCCGCGGGGCGAGGGCCTGATGCTCCATCTGATCACGGCCG
>JBCCWF010000287.1:0-8486 GCA_039194035.1 Cyanobacteria bacterium P01_E01_bin.6
AATAGGTGAGTTTTAGCTTACGATCGACAGATATGGCTGTGGCCATAGTGATCAAGCTATTGTTATGTCCTAACTCACATATCTACTGCGATAGAGTACTTATCCACGTATTAGAGAACTTGCCCAGACCGCAACGCTATGAAGGATGGGTGCTAAGGCGAGAGCGGGTAAAAAAGAGGCAATCCGAACCTTAGCAACTTCCAACAGGTTGAGGGCGAGTCCTAGGATCATCAATCCTCCAACTCCAGTGACCAAAAGAATGGAGGGTGCTGTGGACGGGTCTTCAGGCAAAATTTGAGAGAGAACACCTGCTAACAGAGATAGCCCCCCCTGATATACCAGTAATGCTAAGCTCGAAAACCCAACGCCAATCCCAAAGCTACTGGTGAGGGCGATCGCCGCAAGCCCATCCATTGCAGATTTGATGGAAAGCAGGGTGTTATCCCCAGTGAGTCCATTCTCCAAACTCCCGAGCAATGCAAGGGGGCCAATACAAAATAGTAGACTGGCAGCAACGAATCCTTCTGTAAAGCGTCCCTTGCCGCTCAGCTTTTTCTTCAGCCAATGTCCGATGGATTCCAGTTTTGCCTCAAGCTGCCACCATTCGCCCAAGAGCCCTCCGATGACAGTGGCAAATAGCCCGATAATTACCCCATCCACAAGTCCTGATTGGGTCTCCATGAGAGCCCCTGCCATCTGAACACCAATCAGCAACGTGAGTAGCCCTACGCCTTGGGTAATGATGCGCTGCATGGGCGGAGAAAGGCGATCGCTCAGCACCAGTCCTAAACTCGTACCAATCCAAATCGTCATGATATTGATCCACGTGCCGCTGGTGCGCAACCAAAAATCCAAAGGGTCGTCCTCGCAAACATGACAAAAACGAAACCCCATCGTCTTTACGAAAAGCACAGCCTAATCAAACCTGTGCAAAAGGCGATGGGATTTAAGATTTAACGTCGATATTCTAAACAGTCACGGGGACTTTCAACCGTTCATAAGCAGCCATTACGATTGCCTCTGTGTCGTCCCATCCAATGCACTTATCGGTAATAGAAATTCCGTATTTGAGGCAACTCTTATCAGTACTGATGGGCTGGTTCCCCTCAAAGAGATTAGACTCAAGCATCATTCCAATAATTGATGTATTGCCGTCGACAATTTGATCAATGATGTTATTAAACACCACCGTTTGCTTCGTGTGGTCTTTGTTCGAATTTCCGTGGCTACAATCAATCACCACTCGCTTAGGTAATCCACGTTCTGTCAGTTGAGCTTCGACCATCTGAACGGTGTGAGCATCATAGTTTGGTTTTCCGCCCCCACCTCTGAGAATGATGTGGCCAAATGGATTCCCTTTTGTGCGGAAAATGCTGACCTGTCCTGTTGGGCTAATGCCCAGAAAATGGTGGGGCGTGCGCGACGCCTGCAGAGCATCAATGGCAACGGTGACATTGCCATCCGTACCATTTTTGAGGCCAACGGGCATCGATAATCCACTTGCCATTTCTCGATGGGTCTGAGATTCGATCGTGCGTGCTCCAATCGCTGACCAAGAAACCAAATCAGATAAATACTGAGGAGTGATGGGATCGAGGGCTTCTGTTCCAGCAGGAAGCCCAACGTCTGCAATTTGAATCAGCAATTGACGAGCTTTGGATAAGCCTTGCTCAATATGGAATGACCCGTCTAAAAAGGGATCGTTGATCAGCCCTTTCCATCCAATCGTTGTACGGGGTTTTTCAAAATAGACACGCATCACAATCAGAAATTTGTCTGCAACACGATCGGCAAGTTGCTTGAGGCGTTCTGCATATTCGACTGCTGCACTGACATCATGAATAGAGCAGGGGCCAACAACAATAAATTTTCGGGAGTCATGACCGTCTACAATGTCGGCGATCGCCTGGCGACCTTTCATCACTGTTTCTGCCGCTGTTTCACTGAGAGGAAGTTGGTTGATCAATTCAATGGGTGCAGGCAAAAGCTGCGATGATTCGATATGGGTATCGATTAGTTTCCTGGTATCCATAAGTTCCCATGCATTCCGTGTTGACTTAGCGTGTTACGTTTGAGGTCAGGGATGCCTTAAACGTGTCCCACTCAACTTTATCAGTAAACTCTGTTACACAATTCAGCGCATTTGCTATACGTGAATGAGACAGGTCGTCGTGTTGTTTAGCAGGATATGCCCATAGTATCGAGCTTGCCTGATTTTCAGATTAGTTGCCTATTTGCAATGATCGCTTCGCTGAGTTTTATTGACTGTGATGCTGAGTTAATGCCTTCAGAATCATTTCCGTTTTTTCTTGAATGAAAGAGACGTAAAAGAGCTGCATTGAGAAAATTTCAGAGACTTGAAGCCTCTAGTCTTTGCTGGAAGACATTTTTGTCCCGATAAATCTCGATAAATCTTATTGAGAACCCCCTCAAGGCATCTCCTCACAAGTTCCTCAAACTTTTGGCTTACAAAGAACATGTTAAGAACAATCGAAACCTTTGTTTCTACACGCTCACTTGGCCGGGAGGAATATCATGCTAACCGTCACAGACATCATGACCAGGCCCGTAGTAGTGATTCGTAGTTCAGCCACGGTTGAAAACGCCATTTGGTTAATGCGAGCCAACCGAGTGCGATCGCTCATTGTCGAAACATCTCTTGACGATGGTTGTTACGGCATTCTGACTGAAAAAGATATTGTTTTCAAAGTGATTGCATTAGGCTATAACCCTTCCTTTACTCGCGTTAGCAGCATCATGCGTCAACCTTGCATTCAGATACCTTACAACGCAACCGTCCAAGAAGCTGCACAAATCCCTGCCGATAGTGGCATTCACCGCGCCCCAGTCATGGATCATAATGAGCTACTGGGTATCGTCTCGGTGACCGACATCCTGCTCAAGGGCAGTCTGACAACCCTATCCCAAGATGAACTTTCCCAGCGCATTCAAGACGCACTCAGGCATGCACGCATCATTGATGACGAAGATGCTCAGATGAAGCAAGAATGTGATATAGCGTGGCAAGTCCTTGAAGACATGCGTTTAGGATCATCATCAGCGTTTAGATAAAAATGACGAAGAGAAAACATTGTGACAAAGAAAGAATCTTATCGATCCTATTAATTACGTCCAGGTACTTACTCACAACACTCCGGACAGATTTAGGCGGCTATAGTCCCGTACTCCAGCAGCTTTTGGTAGCTTGCATGAGATTTTATCAAAGTTGGCTCCAACTCAAACTGGTCAATAAATTAAGTCTAAAAGATGCTCATTGAGCGCCCGTCGCTTGAGGGAGGCCATTGAAAAGCTGAGCGTGTCGGTCTCGCTCTGTCCTTGCTGTAAGGTCACTTTGGCTACATTCAGCGCCATCAAACTGGCATTGACATGGGGGTATCAATAGCCTCAACTGAGCGAGCCTGACAATCGGCTAAGCCGGTATATTGGCGAGCATCGCGACAGACGAATTCAATCTGAAAGCGAGCGGCATAGCGGCGATAGAGGAACAGTGGGTCAATCTCGATGTCGGTGCAAAAGAGAACGACATAACGACGGCGAGCGTTATCCTCTTTGAGCAGATAGGCTAATCGTACTTTCCGTTTGAGACTCACCGACCAGACGACAGCAGTATAGAGACTCACTCCCTTCTCCAATGGCTGAACAAACTGAAAGCGAGGATGGTCACTGAGGTCGACTTTACCGTCATAGCATCGTCTCCGACCTCGACCGCTGTATGCCCCCCGTGTAAAGAAATTTGAGGTCGGCATCACATCGGAGTTTGCCAATGGCGTGAAAGCCTAGCTTCACCACACTGTTCACCCATTTGTACTTGCTGTAAAAGCCATCGGCGACGATATCGCGAATCCACTCGGGAAAGTACGGGATGCAGAGTACCAAATGACCCAGATAGAACTCGATGCGGGTGCACCGGGGTGGGGTATTATCGTCGGCAGACGCGGCCTGAGTCCTCAATCCTGCATCAGTTTGTTGGGCTGAGAGCGGATAGGCGGTGTTTTGTTCCACATCCACAATCCCAATCACCGAGAGTTCCACTCCCTTCTCGGCTCGCTGGGTTCTACGGTTGTAGAACCAGTCCAATCCGTAGGTGTGACGACCACTTTTCTCCACAAAGGTACAATCCACCACCGCAATCTGTGCTCCTTCGGGTGTTCTGGCCTGCTCAATGAGTCCTTGATTGAGGCATTCAAAGCCCAACCCTCTCTGAAAGTGGCGACGGTAGGTGCGCTCTGATAGATCACTATAGCGGCTGAGATTGGTATAGTTCACCTTGCCGCACACCACAAAAATGGTGGTCAGCAGCGTCAGCAGAAACTGCCGTTGGGGGTTACGAGATGGCCTGCTGCTGCCAGCAGACCCGTTAGAATTTGAGTAAAGCCGTCCACCGTATAAAGTGCGACCGATGAATTACATTCGCACTTTATACGGTGGACGGCTTTCCTTCTACTCCCAAGCAAAACTGTCCGGACTATTGTTGTGTTGAAGTTGATGAAATCGTTCTCGAAAGTTACGCTAAAAGCAATAGCGCGTGAGATTTTCCCAGGTGAACTACAAAAGTGGCAAGGGCATTTCCTTCAATCTTTCAGGAATAGGATTTTGGTTAACGATTCTTGCGGTGATTGTTATCCTAAGTTCGATTGGCTTGGGTTGGTTGCTTAAATCTCTGGCCGTTCTACTGTTCCTGTTGCTTACTGCCCCAGTGATTGCAGTGATTGCGTTTCGCTGGTGGTTTAAGCGAAATGTAATTGAAAATAATTGCCCCGTATGCGGAACTTCTTTTATTGTCCTTAATAACACCCAAGCCCGTTGCCCAAGTTGCCAAGAAGTTGTCACAGTGCAAGATAGGCAATTTGTTCGCTACAGCCCTCCAGGAACCGTAGATGTTGACGTCATTGACGTCAGTGCGAGTGAGGTCACTTCAGTACCAAAGAAACTTGATAGCCCTTAAACGCAAATATGAGATTTAAGAAAGAAGAAGACATGATAGGGATCCAATAAACTCTCTCCTCTCTCTAAAGCGACTATTTTTTAGCGCTCTTGAATGACTGAAAGTGTGTATCGATGATTGCCTCCTGTGCGATCGCCAATAAAAATGTTGTATCGTCCAGCTTCCCAGGCGCCTGGTAGCTCGATGATGCCATTTGAAAATTGGTGAGACATCACACATTCAATTCGGCCCTGCTCATCTTGGATGGCAAGAGTTGGTTGGCCTTCTCCTTCGACAGTGAAACGCAGAGCAACTAGCCTTTCAGTAATCACCAGTTGATGATTAGGAGTAGCTGAAATGTATCCACACTGACTGTTTTGGGTTCCACCAGAACTTCCTTGAACGGTAAATGTATTGCTAATTGGGGTACTAATGGTGTCAGCCTGGACTGCTGTCATATTGATGAGCAATGAAGCAGCAAGAGTGCCCGCAAATGCAGTAGCTCGAAAAACATGTTGCAATTTCATTGTGTCTAACCTGGACTTTAAAGGGTGAGATGTTTAAGTTCTGAAATCCCAGAACTTATCTTTTACTATTATCCGCACATATGATTTTCCGTTTCATCAGAGCTGTGACACTTCTAAAACCGCTGATAACCTTAGTTGAAAAGGTAATCCAAAGCAGCTGCAAGAGCACCTAAGAGATATGAAAACGTTACATTTTCTAAATGCTCTTACCAATTTTTCAGATTTACAAAAAAAATCCCCATAGATTGAGAATGTTGGGTTGGTCTAACATTCTCAATCTATAGAGTATGTAAACCTAAACCATATTGGGGACTGTAGTTTTTCCTGCGAGAAAACTACAGTCCCCAATATGATTTAGGTTTAGTACCTTTTCTAACCCTAATTGATAGGAGTTGCCATAACTTGTTTCAGCGTCTTCAGACCCTTTTTCAAACGACGAGAAACAGTGACAGCGCTAATACCAAGTCGCTCAGCTGTTTCCTTCTGAGTTAAATCTTGAAGGAATACAAACTCTAATACTTGGCGAGTTCGTTTCTCAAGTTGAACCAATGCCTGTTGAAGTCGAATTTGGTCTTCTTGGGCAAGCTGAAAACTTCGATACCGACCATCTGGAAGCAGGTCACCGAGAGATGTTGCTCCTTGCTCATCGTCATGCATTGGAGCATCCAAGCTCAAAGGAGATCGATTGCGATAAGCCAGCTTAATTTCTTGCCATTCTTTTGGAGAAACCTCAAGAGCCGCTGCAATCTCAGAATCTGTAGGCATCCGGTTTAATTCACCACGCAATTCTCGTGATTTTTGAGCAGCCTGATGACGCAGTGCTTGCCATCGGCGAGGAATACGAACAGAGGAGCCTTTGTCTCGTAAGTAATGCTGAATCTCACCACGAATGTATGGAATTGCAAATGAACTGAAGGCATGCCCCTTGGAGATATCAAAGCGCTCAATAGCCCGCATTAACCCAATGCTGCCGACTTGCACTAAGTCATCGTAACTTTCTGTACATTGATTGATCCAATGATGGGCTTCTTTTCGAACCAAGCCAAAGTTCATCTGGACAAGCTTGTTTCGAATTTCAGGAGATTGACAGTCTTGATAGACTCGCAATAGCTGTAAGCTTTCGCTTTTAAGAGTATGAGTAGCTACTGTAGGCATGACGAATTTCAGGTACTAAGAGCGTAAGACGTTAAAGAAACAAAGAAGTTTCCCGATAAGTGCAAATGTTGATAAACATCCTTTATGTAAGGATTGAGCGTCAACATCGACGATGGCACTAACTGCTTGGCTACTTTGGATAGAGTACTACATCTATGGAGAAGTAGCCTTATTGGCTAGACAATTAACGAAGATAAATGCAGAGTCAACATTGCCATTACCTCGCCCCGCCATGTTAAATCTATGCTGTCCGGGAAACGAGTATCAACGGCATTTCTACGGAAGCCAATGGTTTTAGGACAGGTGAAGGCAAGTAGATAAACTGGTTGACAGGAGCGGCCAGGAAAAGCAGGATTTAGAAATAATCATTCAATCTGTTTATTGAGATTCGTCTATAGATAAAAATTTTCCTAAGACATCATCAATATCTTCCTGCTTAGCGTCCCGGTGGCGTTACGTTGAAAAGTTAAAGCATTACTAGAGTTATCACGCCTAGTGTGGGTAGAAAACGATAGGGTGCTGAGATAACTCTTGTGAATGAAATCGAGAAGGCAATGCACACCTTACTTGTCTGGCAAGGAAGTGACTTTAAACTGGTTTTCGAACTCAGACTGATTGTCATAAATGGAGAATAGATGACTTGTTGTCGTCATTTCGAGCAACATACGAGCCTGACCCTGAACGCAACAGAGAGCAAGATCTCCCCCTTGAGCTTGTACCATCTTTTGAATGGATAGCAGTGCTCCTAACCCGCTACTGTCCATAAAAGAAACATTCCTCAAGTCAATGAGGAGTGTCCTTTCTTGAATTTCTAGGCATTCTCTTGCCCATTCTTGTACATCAACAGCATTGATTGACGTCAGGATACGAGTAGGCTGAAAAACATTAACCTTGGGCATAGCGATTGTGTTCATATCTGTAAAAATCCTGGGTGATGACTGGATGTTGCTTCCAGCCACCACATTCAAAACCTAAGCACGTGCTGTAAAACACGATATGGACTGTATCAGAGCAAGCAATGCTAAATGGTGCTGTTAATTTTGTAAGGAAGATGCGATTGCTAAAGAGCTAACGGTAGCTGACAGATCCCTGAAATGAATTGCCCTCTTTGCACGTACCCCTTTTTGGAATGCATGGTTGCATACCTCTAACTATGTCACGGTTTAGGGAAAGAGGTATTTACACTGGTTTTGAGTTCATGAAAAAAAGAAGAGAAGTGGATTTCATTAAAGTATGTTTAAACCTGCGGCATATTTTCCTCTTGCGTATGATTTTCTGAATTAGCCAAAACAAAGACTAGATAGCCTGATCAGGCTATCTGAAGTACTGAATATAAAACGATTAGCATGCTTTCAAGGTATTCAGTAATTTCTAGGGTTGAGATTCATCTGAAGGCTTCTATGTCTGTAGAACTCATATGCGTGTTATCGCATCGCACTGTGTGAACACTGAAAATTGTAAGTACCTGGACATAATTAAAATCAAAACTACAAATCCTGTGACGCCCGCTGCGCAGGCGTCACAGGATTTGTAAGGATACGTTAATTATGGCCGAGTTGGCTAAACAATAAAAGTCGTGCGACCAGAGTAAATCTAAAGGTGGCAGGAATATTCTCTCTTGTGTGACATATATGAGGATAATGGTCGAAGACGTCGTCGTTCTGAACTAATTGCGAGTATTGGATTAGGCTGTGTGGAGCTTGAAAATGTTGAGGCTTCTGTGGTCAGAGCATCTTGGGTTATCTATAGAATGCATCGAAATTGCAGAATGTAGTTAGAACAGTCCCCGGAATCATGCTAGGTCGATGCGTAGCTACCTGGAGAGAGGAAAGACTCTCAGATATTTGAGGTGCATTGTG
>JBCCWF010000288.1:0-8485 GCA_039194035.1 Cyanobacteria bacterium P01_E01_bin.6
CGCGCAACGCGCGCCCCAAACCCTTATTTCTTCGTTTCAATTTTGAGACGTTTGCCAAGTCATATGCACAAATTTTGTCAGTTCATCAGTCAGGGATTGTTTCCAATTTGCTGATTTTTGGAGTCAGCAATCCCTTGCTCAATGACTATAGCGATGCCGCAATATTGGGATCGATCGCGAGTGCTCGACTCCGTTCTTCGGCAGCTTTTTCATGGTTGCCAAGTTTTTCATTTGCTTCTGCCGAGCTCCAAAGTGCTTGCGCATGATCTGGGTTAATCGCCAAAACGTCATAACAGACGGATGATGCCATTTCAAACTGTTGCTGCGCGTTGAGCGTGGCACATTTGCCCCAGAGCGCATCCACATTGTCTGGGGCTGCTCCTAGTACCTGGTGATAAGAGTTCATCGCCTCTTGATATTGACCTGACTCACGTTCAGTATCAGCAGTAGCAAGAATCTCGCTCACATTGACTGCTTGGCTTTCAGCGTTAGTTGACTCCGCAGGAGACTCGGAGGCGTCTGATTGAATCGAAAACCGTAAGCGTTCTGCTGCGGGGAGCGCATTTTGAACGGTCTCAGCCCGGAGGTGATTGGCTGGCTGAACGCCCACCGACGCAACCATGCCGCGAGTTAGCATTAGGGTCAGGCTCGTTCCGCCAATGATCGCAACCATCCGCCAGGATCGAGCTAGCCAGTGCTCTGCACTCCCGGTTGCAAACAGCACGCGCTCTTTCCAGCTTGTGAAGTCGGTTTGGGTTCGCGAAGGATGAGCAGAGGGGGGGGCGGCGAACGACGCCACCCTGTTATCTGAGGTGTCGATATTCTTACTCAGATTCGAATATCGATTGTCGTGTATCGGCTCAGTGTGTGTTCCGCTAAAACTGGGAGCGACCACCTCTGTCATTTGTGTGTGACCAAGCGGGAATGTCGATGGCTCTGCTGGAACCTGAGCTGATGCGGCTCCAAGACCTGCGTTAAGTTCTAGGTGAGTTCCTTCGAGTGCCGTTGCAGAAAGGACGTGAGATGATGCTGATGGTTGGGAAAGGATCTGCTCAAAAGTGGATACATTCGATTCAACCAAATGTGAATTGAATGCATCTGTCGGTGGGAGGCTCATCTCCCTGGAAGAAGAGACATGCCAGGGTGGGGCTGAAACAGCTTCTCGAAATGTTACTGGAAGAGCCTCAATTGCTTTCAGAGCGGATTCAGCATTTGAATAGCGCTCACGAAAGTCATAACGAATCATGCGATCGATAATGGCCGCAAATTCTGGTTGGATCGGTGCTGTTAAGCGATCGCGCCACTGTAGTTCTGCTGTGTGCTCGTCTTCCACCAACTCATTGGGGTGAACGCCTGTCAAGGCTTGGACGGCAATCATGCCGACAGCAAAGATGTCGCTGCTAAAGCGGGGACGCCCTCCGAGCTGTTCCTTTGGGATGTACCCAAACGTGCCGATGGCGATGGTATAGTCTGTCTCTCCTGCTGTTTGGGATAGAAACCGTGTTGTGACCTCTTTGACTGCCCCAAAGTCGATTAAAACAACTCTCCCATCTCTCTTGCGTCGAATCAGATTACTTGGCTTAATGTCTCGATGAATCACCCGTTCGCCGTGAACAAACACCAACACTTCTAAAATCTCTCGAATTAGGCGAACCACACTGGTATCTGCCCAGGGGCGATCGGGAGAGAGTTCATCCGAAATGGGATATCCATCAATAAATTCTTGAGACAGGAAGAACTCATCCTTTTGCTCAAAGTGAGCAAGCAAATGAGGAATCTGATCATGTGCACCCAGCCGATACAGAGTACGCGCCTCTGTTTCAAACAGTCGACGAGCCATAGACATGGCTTTATCATCTGCTTGTAGCTTGAGCTGCTTAATGACACACTCGGGATTATTCGGGAGATGCGTATCTTTTGCAAGATAGGTATGACCAAACGTGCCCTCAGCAAGGCGGCAGGTGACGCGATAACGACCGCCAACTAATGCGCCAATATGAGGAACAGCAATCTTGGGAACACGATTATCTTGAGCAGTAACTGAAGACTGACCCACAACCGACATAAACAGGAACCTTTTAAGGTTGACATGAACAACGGTTCCGCACCCTAACCCTTGAAAAACAAACCAGGCTCATCCATACAATTGACTTTCCAAACGATTTCTGCGCAAACCGCATAGAGCGTCAACAATTCACCAAGTTTTTATAATCCGTAATAACCTGATTCCTATTATTAGTTAAACACATATTTATCCTTGGTATTTCAGGGGAAGTATGGAAGATAACGTGAAGAAACGCGACTGCTGCGATCGCACGCTAGCTCTAAACAAAAATCAGCGCGTCGATGGTAGCGAACGTTATGTAGCACAGATGAAGAAGAAAAACATGACACGACTAGGAGGACGGTAGAGTTGCAGTTAGGAAGGGGGGAATCGGGCAACCCAGAGAGATGACGATCGCCTTCAGCAGTTCTGCCTCTCGCAAGGTCACCGTTTTATCGACAAGCACTGTGTGAGCACACGCATCAACACAAGCTTGTTTAACGCTGGGAGCAGAGTGAGCCAACCGTTTTAAGCGTGCACCCAGATCATAAAGACTGGGTGGTTTAGGGGTTTCTGGAATGCCGTTCTGTCTAGCTCCCGGCAAACAATATACTCCCGACCGAAACGCATACGTCACGTCGTCAGCAGTGTCATGCCCAACACGGGCAAGTCCGTATAAAAGAATGAGGCAATCATTCCATACAGATTTCACCGTGTCATGCTTGATGGTCGTCGTCGTTTCTTGAGATGATTTGAAATAGGGGCGTAGACGTTGCTGGAGGACAATACTGGTCAAGTTGTTGAAACAGCGCCGCTACTTTTTGCAAATCTTTATCTCCGGGCGATCGCTCCACCCCGCTAGACAAATCAATGCCGTCGGGTTTCAACCGGGTCACTGCGTCAGCAACGTTATTGGGCGTCAAGCCTCCAGCCAAAAACCAGGGGCGATCGCTTTTGAATGCTGCAATATCTGCCCAGTTCAATGTCTGGCCTGTGCCACCCATCATGTGCGGATGGTAGGCATCCAGTAAAAAACTATCCACATCGTCGGTAAATGCTTGAATGTCTTTCAAGGTTTCGGGCGATCGCACGCGAAAGGCTTTGATGACTTCGACAGATGGTAGTGCTGTCCGAATGCGCCGACATCGGTCGGGTGATTCATTGCCATGCAGTTGCACAGCGTTAAGTCTGCCAACCTCAACCGTGTGCTGAATGTCATCGATATCGGCATCAACAAACACCCCGACCCGATCAATAACGGGGTTTTGAGCGTCATCGACTGGCAGCACATCCACCACCGTGCGAATGTCTGATGCGGTCACATAGCGCGGAGATTTTGAGACACAGATAAACCCGAGGGCTGTTGCACCTAGGTGGGCGATCGCCCGTCCCTGCTCAGGGTCTCGAATGCCACAAATTTTCACCCGCATCACGTTCTCCTTTCCTGTATCTAAAATGCTGAGTTTTGTATCAAAATAACGGCTAATTGTTAACCTCTAGCAATTAAACGACAAGAAGCCACCTTGTACTTCCTATAATCCAGTATGAATTCTAAGTAGTTCGGCGTTATTAAACTGAAAATCTAAAAGCCTGGGGGGCGCCCCCCAGGTTTTTAAATTGAGTTTATGGATGCCTATTGACTTAAAGCTGAATTTTAAAATCAGGAGATATAGGCTATTGGCTCACTTAACATTAGCAGCGACTGTTCAGACTGTTGAATGGTCCACCAACGTTGCCATTATTATGATTACGTGTAACTTGTTTGCGATCGCCATTGGTTATTACGCCATTCAAAAGCGCGGGGTTGGCCCTGGTCTTCCGGTCGAGATGCCCGCCATGTTCACCGGATTCGGCATCCCCGAATTGCTTGCAACTACCAGCTTTGGTCACATATTAGGGGCAGGCATGATTCTTGGCTTAGCCAGCGCAGGTATTCTCTAACGTAACAATCTAAACACGTACTCGGACATCATTAAAACCAAAACCCCAAACCCTGTGCCGCCAGCTGAGCGGGCAGCACAGGGTTTGGAAGGACACGTTTAATGATGGCTATCGACTTACCATTCAAATGCGAATGTCATCCAAGGTCTAAAGAATAGGCATGACATAGAACCGGAAGGTATGAAGCCTCAAGAAAATTGAACACACGGGTGTCTTTAGGCTTGATATACATCTGGAAATTTTGGGTCTTGTAAAGTTGAATCCGTTACACAATGGCACGATAATGCGTTCAGATGGGAGCATCATTATCCGCTATGCTGGGCTGGCGGACGATATCCTGCAACTTTGCACCATCCTGTCATTTTTTTAGCATTACAATGCCTGAGGACACGAACTTATCTGAACGAGTCGAAGACTTGAAGCGTGAAGAGCGGCGGCTCACGCGCGAAATTGCGTCGCTTCAAGAAAAATATGAGCGCACGCTCCGAGACCAGGCTGAAGAAAGCCAAAAAATGGTCGGAAAATTAGTGCGAGAAGGATTGGGTGAACTTGAGCAACGCAAACAAAATCTTCAGATTGCGGTTGAGCAACTCGAACGACGACAGGAGCGGATTCGAGAAGAAATGCGAACCAGCTTCGCAGGGGTCTCCCAAGATCTTGCGGTGAGAATCCAAGGGTTTAAAGACTATCTCGTCGGCAGCTTACAAGATTTGGCAGTGGCTGCCGAACAGTTAGAACTGCAGCCCAAAACCATGGCCCCCAACATCTCCTCACCTGGGATACCGATTACAGACGCTATTCCTGCAACGCCAACGGCTAACCTCAATCAACCAACGGCAGCAAAACCCCAACTTCAGTTTGCAGAGCAGACCTTTGAAGATGATGTTGAGCGTATTCGTCAGATCATCACCCAATACCGCACAATGCCCGATTATTACGGCCCTTTATGGCAGCTTCGACGAACCTTTGAAGATGTTCATTCAGAGCGCGTGTCTCAGTGGTTTTTTGAGCAGGGTGGTCGTGGAGCGCTGCGGAGTCTCGGGTCTCGCTTGCAAAATATTTTGGTGGCATCGGCAGTGATTTCGGTGCTCCGCACGTTATATGGCGATCGCGTCCGCGCACTCATTTTGGGCGATACTCCAGAACGATTAGGAGAATGGCGACGGGGATTGCAAGATTGTTTGGGTATTTCGAAAACTGATTTTGGAGCACAACGAGGAGTCGTTCTCTTTGAAGCACCTGAGGCTGTCGCTCAGCGTGCCGATCGGTTAATCGATCAAGAACAGTTACCGGTCATCATCATTGATGAGGCTGAAGAAGCGGTTAGTCTTGCAATCCTGCAATTCCCACTCTGGTTGGCATTTGCACCTGATCCAAAGGAACCACCAGCCTTCTACTAAATCGGAACAGGCAGCATATGCATTGAGAACGCCATCGAGAAAACCCGAACTGTGTCCAGATACAAGTAAACCCCTGGAACAAGAGCCCAGAGGTTTACACACCGATGACATATTTTTTCCATTCCAAGTGCAATCCACTTTTGATGTGTTTTGTGACTTCGAAATAGAGACTGCTATAGGGTTTCCTAGGCTGATTTCGTAACAACATACTGGCTTCTCTTGGCGTCCGGCTCCCCTTCTTCACATTGCAACGCACACAAGCAGTCACGATATTTTCCCAAGAATCAATGCCGCCTCTTGAACGGGGAACAACATGATCGAGAGTTAAATCATCTCCGTGGTAGCCACAGTATTGACAAGCATGACTATCTCGGTGGAGGATATTCCGGCGGGTTAAGGGAATCTCCTTATATGGAACACGCACGTATTGACGGAGCCGAATAACGGTCGGCAATGGAAAATCGGGATAGACAAACTTTCCATTATGTTCAACTTGCTCTGCCTTACCCTTGATGAGCAACACAATAGCTCGCCGCCAACTCGTAATATTCAATGGCTCATACGATGCGTTAAGCACCAGTACTTTTCCCATTGATGTTTACTGAGGTATGAGTAATTTTTCCTCACATTAGCACAATGCTGAAAATCAATAACAGCTCGGTCATTCAAACGGTTACAAATTTATCAAGGGTTCATCATTCATATGGCCTTTAGGTTCTAATGAATGAGCATTAATGCCTAAAATCTAAGCAACCGAAGACTTGAAGGTGTTTGATATATGCTGATTCAGCAACTCTGTGTACAAATTATTAAGCTGGTCAGCAACGCCCTGCCAGCTAAATAAATGTTCAACTCGTTGACGGGCTGCAATCCCCATAGCAGATTGCCACTCAGGGTTCTCAAGAATGCGATCGATGGCTTCAGCAAATGCATCATGGTCAAGTGCAGGAGCAAGAATGCCCGTGTTCCCAGATTCGATCGTAAATTGCAAGCCGCCAACATCACTGGCGACAACAGGCGTACCACTCGCCATTGCCTCAATGGCAACCAATCCAAAGGGTTCATAGTGGCTGGGAACAACGCATACGTCAGCGGCAGCGTAGTAAGCCGCTAAATGAGCGTCATCAATACGCCCTGGGAATGTTGTGAAATGGGTCATTCCTAGTTCTGAAACAATGGTCTCAATGCGCTCACGCTCATCTCCATCACTGCGTCCAGGCCGACTTCCGCCCCCGATGATGACTTGAACGTTGCCCGCTTCCGCGAACCGCGATTGTCCCATGGCTCGCACCAATGTCTCGATGCCTTTCCGTCGATCAAAGCGTCCGACGTAAAACACGATTTTGTGGTGGGGATCAAGGCCTAATGTTTGGCGCGCGTCTTGTTTTTGAATTGAGCCAAAACGCTTAATATCAGTCCCACAGGGAATAATATCGATGGCTCCCTTGGTTGATACGAGCGATCGCATATGTGCCATTTCTTGGGGGCTTGTTGCAATAATCCGCTCAGCCGTCTCTAAGCAGCGTTTTTCAAGCTCCAATCGCTTATTCGCAATCGGTGGAATATCAGTCACTGTCTGATATTTAACCGCTCCTAAGGAATGATAGGTATGCACATGAGTGACCCCAAGATACCGTCGCTTGTATTCCATTCCGACCCACGAGGACAACCAATAATTGGTATGAACAAGGGAATAGCGTATCCCTAATCGCTGCTGATACTTAATGAATGATTGAAGAAAATCGGGCAAATATTCAAAAATCTCGTCACGGGGCACAAAATCCTGCGGGCCTGCCGTAAGTCGAACGGTACGGCATTGTGGCGAGTGTTCGACAATCGCGGGCTGTGATTGACTGGTGCGTCGAGTAAACATCTCAACTTCCCAGCCCAACGCGGCCAAGGCTTTACCGACTTGGCACACATAAACATTTTGCCCTCCTGCTTCCTCCTTCCCAATGTCGATGGCAGGATCGCCATGAACAGAAATCAATGCGATGCGACGATTGTTGCGAATCACCATAGATTTTCCCATCCTCCGTCGTGAATGGCAGTACCTCAAACCCAGAGGCAATGCCGATGTCAAGAATATGGTGTCTATCAGCTTGTTTGAATCCAGCAAACCACTGAGAGACGTTGATATTAGAGTTGCCTGACCTCCAAGCTTATTCAGATTTATGCTAAGAATAAGTTCGATTCACTAAGAAATCATAATTTTTATGTATCAAGGTATCTTGCTTCTTTAGAAAAGTCCACTGTGGTTCGAGTGATTTTTCTCGACAGCAATCATAGGGCTTGATATATCGTCTCTGTCATTAAGAGACTCTTGAAAGCGAGACGGTATCCTTTCAGGAAATCAGGCTTCACAGAAAACGGTCTAAGGACTGGATGAAGCTGAAGATATTGTGAAGTTCTCTCGTAAAAATGATGATATACCAGCACGACTTCTATTTTTTGCTAGTTCACTAAACGATATCGCGATCGCCTTCAGGCAACGAATCGTCCACTAGAAACAATAACTCCTGTAGAATTTTGGATGTTTTGTTCACCTTTCGGCTTAGTGGCTGGAAATGTATGGGAAAAATGTATGGGCAAAAATGTATTGGCAATTAGGGATTATTTGCTATCATTGTTGTCCAGACCATGGAGAGGTGGCTGAGTGGTCGAAAGCGGCAGATTGCTAATCTGTTGATAGGTACGTAAGGCCTATCCGAGGGTTCGAATCCCTCCCTCTCCGTTTTAACTCATGAAGATTAAATTTTCCTAACCGAGTCGGGGCGTGCTGTAGCGTGTCCCGACTCAGTTAGTTATCCACCTGAAGGTTGAAACCGTCGAGAGCGGTGCAGTTGCTGGGACAGATCTTCAATCATGTCATCCAAAATAATGTCATCCAATTAACGCAACTCACGTCAATTCTGAAGGTTTGCTTTTTCCGGAGAGCCTGACTCGCGGACTGGTTGTACTGTGTATGACAGTGTGGTTATTCCAATCCTTAAGGAATAAGCATGAACATAGAGCCGAGATATTTTGTTGGAGATTTAGGCGGCGCCAAACAAAACAACCAAAAAAATAGGGGTTTTTTAATTGTCAATACAAAGAAGAA
>JBCCWF010000289.1:0-8483 GCA_039194035.1 Cyanobacteria bacterium P01_E01_bin.6
GCAGCGGACTCCGACTGAGTTGGCTGAGTTCCACTGCGTCTTAGTGCGTCGTTCGCTGTTCGATCGCATCGGTGGTTTGGATGAGGGCATGTTGAACACCAAAGAGCATCTCGATTTCTGTATGACTGTTGCCAAGGAAGGAAGGTCGGTTTACTTCGAGCCGTCTGCACTTGTCACCTATGTCCCCGGTCGCCCACGAAGCTTGCGAGACGTGCACTTTTATATGGTGCGTTGGAGTGATGCATGGCAACAATCTAGCCTGGAATATCTCCGTACTAAATGGAATTTGGCCGAAGATGCCTACTTCACAACTAAGTACAAGAAAATGGGATGGCGTCGGCGTCGTTCTCTCGTCGATCCCCTAATTCGAAAGCTCACCTTCGGTGTTGGATTTCCCATACTTGCTCGCATTATTTATAAGCTCGATCGCATCTTCAATCGATACGTCATGGCTTCATACAACAGGTCGCTTAACCCTGCTGAAGGTGAGTAAGTACCTTGAATGTGTAGGGAAACAAGTTGGACGGTAAGTGATTCAGGAGATGACATCTTGCCGATAATAGTGCTGAGGCAACTCAAATCAGCAATAGTTTAATGACGTCGAAATATTCAAGCTGCATTCGACGCCAGGATTTTTTTTTGCATGGCTCTCAAATGATTTGTAGACATCAACAAATCATCAGCGATGTATAGCTGCTTGCTTCTAATATGTTGCCAATGAGCTTGTTCTCATATCGTTTTGTTAGGCTTCTGTAAGGTGGCTCTATGCCTGTTGCTCCCTACCTCCCGAATGATGTGCCGGTTATGTACGAGAATTTCAACGGCAATCATTTCGAGGAGTTTCAATACGATCGCCCCAGAATCGACAGTATTGAGTCGTCTTCACGGTACGACCGGGATGGAAGTGGAGAGGCCGTGAAAATAAACCTGCGCGCGAGCGATCGAGACATACACAATAGCCGTAGGGCAGAGCTTCAACTGAATGCCGAAACGGGAGAATTTCAGCAGGGAGACCGTGCCTGGTTCGGTTTTAGCGTCCTCGTTCCAGACGGTTACGAAACCGATCCCAGCTTTGAAATTATTTTTCAATTACATTCGTTCCCTGATGAGCATTTAGGCGAGGAATGGCGGTCTCCACCCATTGCGCTGAAGATTCAGGATGGAGGCTTTCACCTTCACCATCAATACGACCGCATCGCCTTAACACTCAACAACACTCCTGAAGACAAAATTCGACATCATATCGGTTCCGTTGAATATGAAGCGTGGACTGACTTTGCGATCGATGTTAACTATCAGCAGGACAGCGGTGGCTTTATCCACCTATACCAGAATGGCCAACAAGTGTACTCCTACACCGGCCCTGTTGGTTACAACGATGTTGACGGCATGTTTGCCAAAATAGGCATCTACAAGCCCGATTGGAAATACAATCCCCAGCGCAGTTTGACCACCGAACGAACGCTTTATTTTGATGCATTTCGTTTTGCTCGCGGTGATGTGGAGTCGGCGGAAATCGACCCTGTCACAATTTTTGGAGTGTTTGATTGGGAATAACAAAGACTCCTACGATCCAATCGCGCTATGTCGTGGCGCAGCCGCTGCGTGTTCTCTCCTTTCATGGGCATTTACAGTCCGCAACGCCCTACAGCAGTCCGCGATAGCGAATGAACAATAGAATGGCAGCCCACGACCCCAGTGTTACTTTCAGAGCCACCAGAATATTCAACAGCGGCACCCAACCGCCACTGACTAAGTTCCCCAATTCGCCATGCGGTAGTGCTAAACCTGACAGACTGAGCAGTGCAAACAGAATAAACAGCAGAACTGATACCTTCTCCACTGTCGCGGCGTGCCACTTCTTGTAAATCTCCTGCATCCACTGAGCAGAGGAGGTAATCGCAATCAATCCGATCGCCGTGCCCCCTGCAACTCCTGCCGCAAATCCCCCTCCCGGACTGAGGTGACCGCGAATCGCCAGTTCGATCGCAATCAAGGCCGCGATCGTTGCCCCCAAGCGGGCCAGAACAATTGAAGGGTGATCCTTAAATTGAAACACCGTACCGTGGGGTTCTTCATCCGCTAGCAAATAGCTCACGCCCATTATGGAAAATAGAAAACACCACCACCTCAAAAATGGTGTCGTACAGTCGATTTCTGAAAATAATTCCCGAGACGGCGTTCGACACCCCCGATTCTTGCACCAGCGACTCCATCACCGCCATGCCGTCAAAGCCAATTCCACCATCGGACATGACCAGCATCTTGATATAGAAGGCAACTCCAGCCAGAATGTAAACCCATTTCACGATCGCTACCTAACCCACCTTGCTGACTGTTTTCCGATTCGCTGAGTTCGAGTTTTGTTTGGGAGCGAGATCGCCATTGGTCTCATTCAACTCCGCCAGGAGGAGCTCGGGGTGCTCAAATTGAGCATCCAGAATTTCGTAGAGGCGAGGGACGCGAGTTTGAAACTGGTAGAACAACGGCGTTCGGTCGGACAGCTCGCCAGGATTAGAACACCCATTCGAACACTCGTCAGACTGCGGCGACAAAATGGCATGGACTTCCTTCGCGCTCAACGCCTGCTTGAGATCGCTCGCATCAACGTAATACACCGGCTCTAATCGCATGTGGTGCTGGGTACACAGCTCCCGAATTTCTGCAATTGGTGATGGAACTAAATCTTTGTGCCCATTGGTTTTTGAGAAGATTGCTTCGTCAGCTTCTCGCACCCCAACTTTGATACTCATTGAAGACCGCACCGCGATCGCATACAGCGTAATCGAGAGCATGGTGCCTACTAATGCCTCCGTCAAGGCCACATCAGCCGCGCCCAATAAGGCATAGACAAGAGCGGCGATCGCCCCCACAATTCCGCGAATGACCAACGCCTGATAGGGGCTAACTTGCAGCACCAGCATGAGAGATGACAGAGGCAACAGCGCCACAATCGGAACCATCAGGTACAGATCGTTGATGGGCAAATCATTCATGGGCGTTCTCCCCTGACGAGCAATAGGCCAGTACGTAGCCCAAAACGGTGTTCCAAATCGATAGCGACACTAGCGCCAGCAGCAGCAGTGGCCACTCCCTCGGAATTCTGAGCAGTAAGCCAACGACCACCAGCATCGACCCCAACGTGTCCGAAATCGATAGAAAGTGCAGCTTGTATACAAGCGACCGTTCCCCCAGCAGCGGAATCGTGCCGTAAGCCCAAAACACCAAGCCAATCGCGATACAAGCCAAGCTTAAATAGTGGGTCATTACGCATTAACCCTCCGAATGATGTGGGCTAATAGCATTAACGCTGCATTCCCAACACATAAAATCAACACTCCGACCACCCCAATCATCCAGTCATCCCGCAAGATTGACACCAGTAAAATCATGATGGATGTTTTTGTCGATATGCTGGCGAACGCCAACATGCGCTGCCAGATATCCTCATCTTGATAGGCCTCAAAAAGGGGTATCAAGAGAATGAGAAACATGATCGATAGCACCCAGTTCATCAGCTCTCACCCTCTTTGATTTGGTGAACCTCATACCAGCCGTTATGGTGGTATTTCAGCACAATAGACTTCGGTGTAAACGTAATAATAAAGATGTCTAAAAAGATTAATGCTGGTGTCCGCCTCGGCCTCACCCGCTGCATTTCAATCTCTTCGTGTTTGTGAGGTTGAAACATCATCACAACCGCTTCCCAGTAGGCCTGAGGGATGGCGATCGCCACTTCGTACAGGGCTCGCAGCCAATCTTTCAGCTTAGATGGAGCGGTGAAGCCACTCGGAATTAATAAACAGACGGTGGAGCCAATGATGATATTCGCCAGGCTAAAATCTGCTGTCAGTAGAAACCAAATGGTGAGCCTAAGTAGGTAGTTGAGGTACTTAATCATGCCAGCACCACCCAAAAGAGCATCGTTAACATCAGGCTCATGCCCCCAATCAGATGGTCAAATTGTTCGACAACCCGCGGTAGTTTGACTGCCGATCGCTGAAAAACCAACAGGTATGCTATCCAGCCGAGGGCAATGGTTGCCAACGGTTTCACCGTATTACTCAGGGTATATGCTTCGTAATACACCACATTGGCGGCAAACAATCCTCCAAGTAATAAAATCATTGCTGCCCAAAAACCAGCCTTAATAGACCCTTTGCCTCCACGGGGTAGAAAAATAAATTTAGCAAATGAAATAGCCGTTCCTAAGGCTGCCAAATTCATGCCAATGACTTGCCAAGGCAGTAGATTTTTCATGGTCAAAACCTTGGCTCCAAACCCTGCCAGCAGGGGAAAACCGGAAATGGAAAAGCTGGCTATAACCAGAGCAATCCAAATTGGTGTTGCAATCGATGTGTGTTTGAGTTCTTTCAGATTACGACTGGGGAGATTTCCGGAAATGAGAAACAACGCCGATTTCACCAAACCGTGGGTTAACGCATAAAAGCCGCCAACTTCCGGAGCAGCTAAGACAAATCCCAACTGGGACACTGTGTGAAAGGCCAACATGCGCTTGGTGTCTTTCTCGAAGACCGCGTAGCCGACTCCCAATAGGGCTGTACCCACGCCAAACAGCCGGACGGTCGGATCGATCGCTTCCACCATGAGCGCAAATCGCACCAACGGGAAAATTCCTGCTTTAACCACTGCTCCCGATAGCATGGCGGAGACGGGAGTATCCGATTCAGCGTGGGTCAATGGCAGCCATAATCCCGAAGCAAAGATACCTCCCTTCGTGAGGAGCCCGAGAAAAATTAGAGCGATCGCTTCGGTTGGAGCCTGTCGCAATCCAGAAAAGGCAAAGGTGTGGCTGGTTTGATAGACCAGTATTGCCCCCACTAGATAAAACAGCATGGCTGTATTACTAATGAATAAATATCTCAGCCCCACCCAGATGGATTTATCAGTTCTGGCATAGGTAATTAGCAGGAATGTCGCAATCCCAATGACTTCGAGGGCGACGTAGAGACTGATGAAGTCGGAACACACAAACACCGCATTCACACTGCCATGCAGAATGATGGTTTGCATGTAGAAGAACACCGTCTTCTGGCTGGGCCAGCAGTACATCACCACGGCGATGGTAACGATCGCATTCGTGAGAATAAAAAATCCACTCAGGGAATCGAGCGTGAGCGTGACCCCAAAGCTATCCACGAGCTGGAGAGTCAGCGCATCCGTACGCACCGCTGTATGAAGCCCGACGACCACAGAGGAGAGCGCTACAGCCAGCGCTAGCAGGCGATCGACTCTAGGAATCAGATAAATACCGAATCCCACCAGGAACGGTAGAAAAATCCATATGTTAAAAATTTGATTCATTAGGAATATCGTTCTTCAATGGCCTCGGTTTCCAAAGTCGGATTGTCTTTCGAAAGCTTCATGACTCCCACCAGCATCAGCGCCTGAATGGAAAAGCCAATCACAATTGCGGTCAGAATCACTGCCTGAGGCACTGGGTCTGCATAGGAAACAGTTCTACCGGTCGTGAAGATGGGAGTGAACAAGCCGCTTCTGGCTGAAATCAAGACGAATAAAGCAACGACGCCGGTACTCATAACATCCATAGAAATGATTTTCATGATCAGGTTTTTTTTGAGCAGTACTCCCAAAAAACCAATCAAAATGGTTACTAATACCAGAGATTTAAGAACGAGCATTTCATTAACCTCGGGTAGCAGAACAGGTATCCAGTCTGGAACAGGTCATATCGCGCCATTGAAATACGGTTTAACAATCAATGCAGTTTGAATAAATACGATTTACACCAAATACGATCTACAACAATTGCCGCTTATTTCTTAGCCAAACAGTGACTGTCAGCGAAGTCGGCGATCGTGGCAAAAATCACTTGCAATTAAATTGAGTGATGGGGCGTGCCCTCCATGGACGAACACGCCACACATCATCTTCGACTCAGTATCTAGTGGTGTCAGGCTTCCTACCGTAGAGGTCATTCAATGACGAATGGGTTGTAGAAAAAGCTTGAGGGAGCGACATTGCCCTACCTGTCGAAACCGGTAGAGCGTCAGTCTTAGACGCTGGTTAATTCCCGAGCCCCTTCTTCCGTCATCGATCGCTGACCAATGAAACTAACCGCTTTCCGAAGTGCTTCTGTCCGACTGGGTATTTGATGGTCAAGCGGAACGTACTTCAGAACGCCGAGCTTTTCCAAGCGACGCTGGACAGAGCCCGAAGCTCCAACGATGAACACCTCCAAACCGTATTCAATCGCCTGTTCGATGGTGTTTTCGATCGCTAGAGAAGAAGTCACGCCCATCATCGGCACATCACTCAGATCCACAACCAACACGTCTTTATCTTCTAAAGCCGACTGTTCCCGTTCGATTGCCTTCGCGACACCAAAAATCATCGGCCCATCCAGATGGAACAACAGGATGCGGTTG
This sequence comes from Cyanobacteria bacterium P01_E01_bin.6, assembly GCA_039194035.1. GTDB lineage: Bacteria > Cyanobacteriota > Cyanobacteriia > CAKZMO01 > CAKZMO01 > JBCCWF01. The sequence continues at coordinate 6,411 of JBCCWF010000289.1, forward strand.
TTCCCTCTCTTCAGCAGATGATTCTCTTCCTCAGACAGGATGATTTTGTCATCAGCATCGGAAATAGCGCTGAAGGACTGAACCCGTAGCTCGGTCAGTCGTTCAATAGTCAGAACATTGGCAATAAATACCCCTAAGGCCACTGCTGTAATTAAGTCTCCAAAGACGGTGACAGCGATTGTGCCGTAGGTGATGGCTGCTGCCTTACGCGAGACGATCAGCGATCGCTTCAAGAAACTCCAGTCAACAATGTCGATACCAACTTTGATGGCGATACCCGCCAGGACTGCCCGAGGAATCACGGCAGTGGCCCCCGAGGCGAGCACCACAACGGCCAGCAAGATCATCGAACGAACGATGCCTGACAGTATAGTGCGTCCACCTGTTTGGATATTGACGACGGTTCCCATAGTGGCCCCAGCGCCAGGCAGTCCACCAAATAGTCCGGACACAATGTTGCCAATACCTTGGCCAATTAACTCTTTGTTGGAATTGTGTTGGGTGCGGGTCAAGCTGTCCGCGACCACAGATGTCAGCAACGAATCGATACATCCCAACATCCCCAGGACCACCGCATCAATTAGGATGACTCGCGACTGTGCGAAGGAGAATGTCGGCACAGTCAATTGCGGAATGCCGACCTCGAAGGCTCCAATGCGGCTAATGTCGCCACCTTGAAAGGCCAGGAGCGACAGAACTGTGGCAAACACTAACGCCAGCAATTGTGGAGGAACCAGCTTCTTTAGCTTGCGCGGAGTCAGAAACAGAATGGCAATGGTAGCCGCTCCGAGAATAAACTCGTTGGTCCTAAACGATTCCACAATGCTCGGCCAGGTTTGAATCGCTCCAAACACACCGCCAGCTTCATTTTGATATCCAAATAAGGGGGCCAATTGAAGCACAATCAGCAAAAAGCCGATGCCGGACATGAACCCCGAGATGACCGAGTAGGGCATCAGGGTGACGTACTTGCCCAAGCGGAGGGCTCCAAAAGCAATTTGGAAGGCACCCGCCAGCATCACCACCGTGAATGCCATCGCCATGCCCTTCTCGGGGTCGGCTGCGATTAGTGACGACACAACAGCAGTCATGACAACTGTCATCGGGCCGGTGGGTTCGGAGATTAAAGTTGGTGTCCCCCCGAACAGCGAGGCAAAAAAGCCAATCAGTACAGCGCCGTACAAACCGGCAGCGGGGCCAGCTCCTGAGGCAACACCAAAAGCCAATGCCATTGGCAGCGAAACAATGGCAGCAGCTAGGCCGCCAAATAGGTCGCCACGTAGGTTGTTGAAGTGAATTCGATTGACAAAGCGAAGGGCATTCATTGGCCTAGCATCCTGTCCATAGAGTTAGTGATGAGTAACGTCCTTACACACGAAAGAATAAGTTCAATGAAGACCATAGATTTTTATCTATGCGTCTTATTGGTATCATTCTGAAAACTTATGAAGGGATAATAACATTAGCTACGCAAAGGCAGTAGGACAAGTGTGATTAGTTCTACTTATCGGTATTGGTACAGGTCCCTATTTCTCCTCCCCTCTCATCCAGATTCACAATCCCCAAAAATACGCAAAAGAGACTCTTGCGTGCAATTCGTGCGTCTATTTTGCGGGGCAACGGATGTCTGTAACCACTATCTGGCAGGGCAATTGAAGGAATGATAAGAATGTCAGTCCCACTAAGATCGGGCCTAGCGGCCCAGGTACGGTTTCGTAAATAGGTTGTTTTGACGCTCTGTTGCTCTGCGTCAGTTAATTGGATCGGAAGAATGACGATCCAATGGTGTTCATGACACTTAAAAAGATCGTGTTTCGGAGCGGAAGAATTGAAAGCTGGCTTTGTCGCCAATACTATTCGGCCCTAACGAGCACTTGCGAATGCATCGGGCGGTTGTCCGCGAAGAGCCGGTACAGAATAACCTACTGTTTTGCCAGGCTTATTTTTAGGGATGCTATCTCAGTTGATGTACGTTGCAGCCAGCCTGGCAGCGATTGTGAATCCCCTTTCTTAACGTTGACAAAGCACTACATAGTGGCGATCGCCTCTGGACTCCAGTGGGACACAATTGAC
>JBCCWF010000290.1:0-8468 GCA_039194035.1 Cyanobacteria bacterium P01_E01_bin.6
GTTGATGAACACCTGTGAATCGCTTAAAGTTTTTTCTATTAAGGGTTTGGGCTGCTTCGTAGTTCATTAGATATGGTTGTGATAGGAGGGTATATCAGGGTCAATACCATATCGTGCAACCAATTATGCAAGAGGTCTATTAACTCCCATTAACATGTCCCTCTTAACTTACGTGTCTATCGCTATCGCTTGCTGACATGTTTTAAACGATAAACGGTGCTGAGTGCTGACTCCAATGGACTCCAGTGCAATCCGATGATTGAGAGTTCCATATCCTTTGTTGCTGCATAGGTCATAGCCAGGAAAACGCTTCGATAGCCGGATAATAAGGCGATCGCGCCAGACTTTCGCCACAATACTTGCAGCCGCTATGTGAGTCGAATTCTGATCGCCCTGAATGATCGTTTGTTGCGGGATAGACAAGTGAGGAATAGCTTGGTTGCCATCTACCAGACAGAGTGTCGGCTGAGGTGTAAGCCTTCGGATGGCTCGATGCATGGCTAATAGGCTGGCCTGCAAAATATTAATACGGTCGATTTCCCAAACCGAGCCAATCCCAATACGACAGTCAATTGCAGAAGACAAAATCTCATCGTACAGGCGATCGCGCTGAAGAGCAGTCAGTTTTTTACTGTCAGTGACCCCTTGTTGCTTTAATTGGTGAGCCATCTGATCTGTTAAAACAACAGCACCCGCGACGACAGGACCAAATAATGCTCCTCGACCCACCTCATCAACGCCTGCAATCATTGAATTCATCCGACAACAACAGTGTGAACTCCGAAGAAGGCTTTGGAAATCAATCCGAAGATCTCAAGAAACGTAACCATCCCCTGAGTGGAGTCGAAGGGGACTTTTGCAAAAGATCTGGCTTCGACTCCGCTCTGCCCGCGTGACATGTAAGACAGTTACCAAAAAACACGGTAGTCACCGAACAGCCGAACTCAATTAAATTGGGCTTGTATTTAAGGTGGGATTCTGGGGCGCGGAGCGCCCCAGAATCCCGCTAAACTCTTCCCGGCTTAAGTTATAAGCCTTCCATTGCATTCAATTGCCTGATGACTAACCCTTCATAAAGCGAGATTGATCAACCAAAACCAACAATTGGAAAGATTACCTTAGCTGGATGCAGACGAGCGACGACGGCGGCGACGAGTTTTTGACGCAGATTCCAACTCTTCAGCGCCATCTGCCTCACTCTCTACAGAAGTCAGCGCAGCCTCGAACACATCAGGCTCTGGCCTATCATCGATAGATAAGACATCATCAGTGTCAACTGACATATCCTCATCGTCAGCGATTTCTTCAGCCACAACCACAAGGCTTGGAGGTTCTTTTTCTGGTGCACTGAATTCGTAATCTAACGAAGAATCATTTGCTTTTTGATGTTGTACAACACGACTTCCCTCTCCTGGGGCTGCAATGTTGAGCACAACGTTTTTGGTGTCTTTGACCGGATTGCTTGCTAGCACCAGTGGTGAAATTCCCATGAGAGCATATACCTCTTTTTCCTCCTCTGTCATTTCAACAACGACAACCTCTGGAGGAGTATTACGCTGGTCTCGACGTCCAGATCGACGTTCCGATCGCTCTGATCGTTCTGACCGACTATTATGTCGGATTGAGCGAGGATCAGGCCGCTCACTCAAAGATTCTGGTGGTGCATCATATGATTCTTCTGATGCTGGTGCTGGAACCGGTGCTCGACTCGGTAACCCGACACGAGATGGTGGCGCCGTATCGCTACTTCGCCCTCGTCTCCGCCGCCGATTCCCCCCTTGACGGCCTGTACGTTCCTGATAACTAGGATGATGGAGCAAATCAAGTTCCTGAAGATCGGGAGAACCATCTAACTCAACGTCATTCGCAGCAACATCAACATCACGGGATGGAAATCGACTATCTAAAGAACGGGGGAGCGCATGGTCTGTCATGATTGGCTGAGCTGCACCATTCGCAAGAACGTGCTCAGGCTCACCGGGCAAATGTGCAATGTGCCCCAAACCCTCACAAGTCGGACAAGGTCGTCCAAATAACTCATAAATATTTTGGCCTTGTCGTTTTCGAGTGAGTTCAACAAGTCCCAGTTCTGAAAGCTGCGCAATTTGTGGGCGGGCTTTATCTGAACGTAAGGAACGGTTAAATTGCTCTAGCACTTGGAGCTGATCGCGCCGGGAGTCCATGTCAATAAAGTCAACAATGATAACTCCCGCAATATTGCGAAGGCGAAGTTGACGTGCAATTTCACTGGCAGCTTCGCAGTTCGTCCATAAAACAGTTTCTCGTGCTGTTGCCGATCGCGTGAATGAACCCGAGTTCACATCAATCACCGTCAGGGCTTCTGTACGTTCAATGATGATGTATCCCCCAGACGGCAGATCAACTCGTGGCTTTAGAGCCTCCCGAATGGCTGCATTGACTCTGAAAAACTCTAAAATCGGCACTCGCTCACGATGGTGGTCAATCAAGACACCTTGGGGCGATCGCCCACCACTCCACACCATTAAATGCTGCTTAATTCGCTTGATACCAACGCTTGAATCAGCAACAATACGATTAACCTCAGCGCTGTACATATCACGCAGTACGCGTTGAATAAAATCGTCATCACGATTTAACAAACTCGGCGGCCGAGTAACAACAGCTTCTTGCTGAATATTTTCCCACTGTTTCTGAAGCGATTCTAAATCTTCAATAATCGCCTCTTCAGGCACGCCTTCTGCTTCTGTTCGTACTAGCAACCCCATTCCGGCTGGCTTCACCAAAATAGCGAGTGCCCTTAAACGATTGCGCTCTTGCTCGTTGCGAATCCGGCGAGACAGGTTAACACCGCGCCCATAGGGCATGAGAACCAGATATCGTCCGGGAAGACTCACATTTCCGGTGAGCCTAGGGCCCTTGTTTCCAGTAGGTTCTTTCATCACCTGAACTAGAACTTTCTGCTGCGGCGCCAGCAATTCCGTGATCGACCCTGCGGTGCGCTTCAGCTTAAGAGGTCCTAAGTCACTGACATGAATGAAGCCATTCCGTTCCAAGTCTCCTAAGTTAACAAATGCTGCATCAATACTGGGAAGAACATTTTCGACAATACCAACATATATGTCTCCAACTTGGTACGTGCCTGTTGCGACGATTAGTTCTTGAATCTGATCCTCTGAAAAGACCGCAGCAATCCGATGTTGCTCAGCAATAATAATTTGCTTTGACATCCAATTTCCTCAATTTCTTATTTTTTGGGTATATACGTGTGTCGTTACAAATCGCGTCCCCAGACACGTAACCCGATGTATGGAATTCATTAAAAGCATTTGATATCCAAATCACCGATAAAAGGCTGGAGACCAAACGGCTAACTCAAATCTCTGAAGAATCGTGATACTTAAGCTTCAGAGGCGATGTCTCAATCGTTGCATATGGCAGTAATCAGGCCATATACAGATTCAGAGGAAGCCTAGCTTCGTCTGGAGTTAGCAATCTTGGCAAACAACGCTGGAAAAATTCTTCAGAAGTGACGATAGCCGGATATGTGCTCTAGCCAAGAGTAATGTGCTGAGAAAACTCTAACTAGCTATCGCTCCTCTTATGTGATGCATTATAGCCTGGAGATGGAAATTCGCCACTATGGTTGAGATTAGTTATGGGATTATTGATACGTTTGTTCGAAATAACTGTTGCTGCTTCTCAGGACGTAAAGCTCAATCAAGTTGAGCACTTCGATTCCCTACAGTCCCTTTCTAGAAAAACTACAGAACTATAGAGAAATTCTATACTTTTGACACTTTAAACTCAAGTCACGTCAACAAGCGTGTTATACAAAACGATCATTCAACCCAACCCAGCAGGGAAAACTCCAGTTCCCTAGCTGAGTTGGGTCTAATATCATGCTTTAGGGCATGCGGCAGATCTCCAACTCAAGCTTGAATGATTAAGACGCACTAGGCAATGAATCATTCATTGCCTATAGGAGAAGTGTTGTATGCAATTCTCAAAAACACTCGCCTCAGTTCCGTTCATTCAAAAACAGTGCATTTCGGTGCACATGATGAAGGTGCAGGTGTCGGCCTGAAACCTGTTCTAACATCTGCAACAGAAATTCAGGACGCAAGAGTGTTCCGTCATTTCGACAACTTCCAATATATCTGAGAACGACGGTGGAGGGTTCGTAAGCCCGTTGAGCAAAGGGTAATGCAGAAGAAATATATTCGTCATCCATGGCAGTCAACTCAAGCTCAAACAGGCGATCGCGCATATTAATCGTCGCGACTTTCCCAGATTTCGTTGTTTTTTCAATCCAGATGGTGTCTTTTGCCATGACATCGGCGACCCACTCACCCCACATCTGCTGAATTGGATTTAGGCCAAACCTGATATCTGTCGATTCCGTGTCCGTATCATCATGATGTATCGCGACATAATATTCGGCTCGCTCTAGTGATTGGGTTGCCGAAGGTTCAGAGATAGCAACTTCTTGAACATCAAATATTGGAATCTCATCAGGAAGCTGATTCGCAAGCTTCGTAGCAAAGTCTTGGACATCCATGCGTGTTGTCAGCTCCATATCAACAAGTTCTCCAGAACTCGTTGCCCCGAGTGGTAACGCATTGGCAGGAGAAATACGGGGACCTGGATGATATCCACCAGAAAAGGAAATGGGAAGGGAGGCTCGGCGGATGGCTCGATCGAACAAGCGCACTAAGTCCAAGTGACTTGTCAATGCCATTTCACCACGTTTTCCAAAACAAACTCGGAGACGCTGCGCACGCGCTGTGTTCGGAGTAAAGTGTCCTTTGAACTGTGGAATGGGTTGAGGTGGCACAACAATATTATGGCCAAAATCTGTACCGCATATACCGCAGTGAGAACAGCCTTCAAACGCACAGTCAGGTACAGTAGCAGCTTCAAGAGCACGCTGCAAATCTTCTTGAAGCCATGACTTGTCAATCCCCGTATCAATATGATCCCAAGGAAGAGGCACATCAAGGTTGTGAATCGCTGAAATGCTGGAATGCGAGGGAGGTGCTATAGGTGATAGGGCATCTTGGGTAGAAAACCCACCATCTATCTCAGAATGTGCATCGTCATCTGCAGCATCTATATCTGTATCTGCATAGAAGACATTCCACTCTCCTTGTTCGACTTGTCGATATTTCCAAGTTAGCTCAGCTTCATTGATGGCCTCAGTCCATGCAGCAAACGCACGGTCTAAGCTCTCCCACCATGAGTCCATCCCAGCTCCTAACTCCCACGCACGTTTAACAACCGCAGCAAGAGTGCGATCGCCCCGTCCTAAGAAATCCTCCATCGCGGAAATGCGGACGTCAGTAAAATTAACCTTGAGTCCTCGAATTCCTCGAAAAGCGTCCCTCAGCAGCGCTTGTTTTCGTTCAAATTCAGCGGTAGACACTGAGTGCCACTGAAATGGCGTATGAGGTTTCGGCGTAAAGTTGGAAATAGTGACATTAAAGCCGATAGGCTTTCGCTTGGGTTGACGACATTCCTGCTGGAGCCAACGCATCGTCTCAGCAATGCCCAATACATCCGTGTCTGTTTCCCCTGGAAGCCCAATCATGAAATAGAGTTTGACCTTACTCCATCCCTGTTCATAGGCAGTTCTCACGCCTCGAAGGAGCTCTTCGTTCGTCAAGCCTTTGTTGATAATGTCGCGCATTCGCTGAGTACCAGCCTCAGGTGCAAACGTAAGACCACTCTTGCGCGTTCCCCCAATGATATTCGCAATATCTTCATCAAATCGATCAACACGCTGACTAGGTAGCGATAACGAAATATTGTCATTTTGAAGACGATTCTTAATTTCTAGCCCGACAGCAGGCAGAGAGAGATAGTCAGAGCAACTTAACGATAGAAGGGAGAATTCATTGAATCCAGTGTGACGCATGCCCTTTTCAATGCTCTCTACAACATCGACTGGATCGACATCTCGTGCAGGGCGAGTCAGCATTCCAGGCTGACAGAATCGACATCCTCGTGTACAGCCCCGTCGAACTTCGATCGTCAGGCGATCATGCACCGTCTCAACGTAGGGAACGAGACCGATGGAATAAGCGGGCATCGGATCAGCGACGCGTCGTAAAATCCTCGCTGGAACATCCGCCCGATTTGGGTAGATAGAACCATCGGCTGCGACATCATAAAATTTAGGGACGTATACCCCAGGAACTTGCGCCAGATCGAGCAATAGTTCCTGCCGTGTTAGCCGATTCAATTTGGCATCTTCGATGATGAGCCCAATTTCGGGCAGTAACTCTTCGCCATCTCCAAGAGCAACAAAGTCTAAAAAATCGGCATACGGTTCTGGGTTTCCCGTGGCCGTTTGTCCTCCAGCAAAAATGAGAGGATAGCTACCTTGTTCCACATCCCATACAGGATTCGGTTCAGCCGCATCACGCTCCTGCCAGGTCAGTGGAATTCCTGCCAAATCGAGCATTTCCAGAATATTCGTTGCACCCAGTTCATAACTCAGGTTAAAGCCAAGGATATCGAAGTCGAGCAACGATCGCCTTGCTTCGACTGCAAACAATGGCGTACCCGATGACCGAAGCTTTTCTGCCAAGTCAGATGCTGGCAAATATGAGCGATCGCACAGTTGTCGAGGTTGGGTGTTTAAAATGCTGTAGAGAATAATGTGCCCCAAATTGGAGGCTCCAACTTCATACACCTCTGGGTAGGTCAACACCCAGCGCACAACGGCATCATCCCAGTTCTTATGATATGCTCCCAATTCGTTTCCAAGATATCGGGCAGGCTTCAAGATACCTGAATTCAAAAATTGCTCAACTGCAATCGCCACAGGATAATCCTACTCTTTGCGAACATAACAATACGTGAGCCTTCCTGATGTCCAAGAAGCAATGGCTTCATGAACGAAGAGACGCACATCACAGACAATTATTGTAGCAACAGCATTCTGTATCAAGACTAAGTAGATAGGCATAAACAAAGCGAGCTGAGTCTCACCCAGCCCGCTTTACGTTTAGATCACACAATTTAGATTACAAAATGATGTTGCGTCTTGCTACTTCAAACATAGCCAACATCATTGAAAGTCATGCTGCCACTGGGGCAAACTCAGTCTGTTGAGACAACAAAACATCGTCTACAAAATCAAATGCTTGATCCAACTGACTTAACTCAAGAATAATTTGGATAGACTGCGGCACATTTGCGAGGGCAAACGACTTACCACTTTCATGAGCTGAATGTAAGACTGAAACAAGGGCCATCAAGCCGCCGCTATCTAAAGACTCGACCCCGCTCATATCAGCAACTACCACAGAGCAGCGGCTATTCACCAATCGCTGCATCAAATCTTGCTGAAGCTCTTCAGCATTCAAGTCATTGATATGACCCGACAGCTTTACATAATCAACACTAGGCTTTTGTAAAACTTTTTTCATAATGTCAGACCTATGATACTTGGAACATCAAACACTTTGAGCAACACATCAAAATTCAAAATCTGCATCAGACGCTAAATTTCTTGTGCAGTCACATCATTATGTAACGTTTACTTAACATCTGTAACATCATACTAGTTTCTTGGACATGTGTCTTTTGAAAGGTATTCAGGATTACGAAATGTATTAAGTTTCAATAAAAATTTCCCGAAACCTGATAAACATACATATCTGAACTCCACCTGCCTACATTAGCCTACCCAAGTACTCAAAAATATATAAAGGAACACATTATAGGTACTGGCAAGCGCCATGATGCTTTTTAGCCACGACGATGTATAGTGCCATGCTAAGAAAAGCGTCGGTGAACTATCCCCACGCAACCGACAACGAAGCATGATTCAACTGATTTCTTGTTTTGCCAGTCAGTCCAAGGGAAAGATGACATAACTGATGAGGTGAACGTTTCAGGGCTGGAGCGATTGAAACAGCTTGAGTGAAGAGGTTTGCTGAATAATGCGGATTTGGGGCAGCACTTTTCTGTGATTTAAATCACAGAAAAGTGCTGCCCCAATCACTTAAGTCGGGAACCAAAACCTAGATGATAATTTTTAGTCATCATTGCGGAATTCTCTCTGCCTGATGTGTTGTCTCTTTCTATGGCAATTTTGTATTCCAGTCAGACATAACGTCTGAGAACTAGGCATCCGTGATGAAGTTAGCTCTCTGGCTAACTGTTCCGACCATAGACAGACCCGTACAAGGTTGCTGTGTAACCCATACTACGAAGCCCTTAATACACCAGTTGAGAGGTATTGTCTCATGCTAATTCAAGCCCCTAGCTCTATTCGCCGTCTTGTTGAGAAGGCTCTAGATATCAAGCAATTAACTCCTGCAATTGAACATGAGATCAACGACGAACTCACACGATTAGGATATATTTCTGAAATTGACTATGAAGCATTAGAGTTGCTTATGGAGTACATGGATGAAGGAAGAGTTCGTCTTGTACCCAGCGCATCATTGATATAGAGGCTTCTACACACTGATTGA
>JBCCWF010000291.1:0-8466 GCA_039194035.1 Cyanobacteria bacterium P01_E01_bin.6
GCGGGAAAACGACAGTTCCCAAGATGGTTTGGACGAGGTTTCAATGCTTTGGAACCTGCGTCGGCAGATTTTGTTTATGTAGCCTACAACGTTAGTCGCCAAGGTCACTGAAAAGAGGACGTTGAAAATATCCCTGAAAATATTCCTTGATCTCTAGCTCTAAAAAAGAGTCCGCTTCGGCTGCCGCCTGCGCAGGATTAGAAAGGGCACGTTTAATGATGGCTATTTACTTATCGTTACTGATTCCTTATCGTTACTGATGGCTTGGAGAACCTAAGGAGGTTTGTTTCTTGCTGAATTGCCGATGTTTAGCAGTAGGGAGTGACGTCTTCGCCACAATCATCAGCTAAATAGGAAAGAGCACGGAAACGAATGCCGACCAGTTGCTCATATAGAGGGTTGAGTTTACACATGGGTGGAATATGAACAACCTTTTTCCCAAACAACTGAACGTCACGCTCAAACGGGCATTGAGGTGGGATCATTTTACAGAGGAAGCGTGCCACGCTGGGATCATGAATATTCAATTCATCGAGCCAATCTTTTACAGGGCGCAGCGGATCAATTGTACTACCCTGTGAAGGAGGCTGGAGACCACTGGACATACTTGTGGCCGTAGGACTGGCATCTTCTGCCTCGGATTCTTCGCTATGGAGTGTCAAGCGGAGGGATGCAAGAACCTCAGGTTTGTGACCGAGGGCCGTACAAAAGCGTTGCAAAATCTCATCTTCAGACGGCGAATACACCCCATCGGCGATCGCCACCATCACAGCCGTGCGTAAAAAATTTTCGGCAAGGTCAGATTCAGCTCCAAGAGTTTTCGCTAGATCTTCTGGAGAAATAACTTCGAGAGAATCGATGTTTGCATTGGGTGCAATTTCGTCTTGGGTCAGACTGACGATCATCGCTCGCTCGTCTGGGTCGAAATGACCATCCGCCCAAGCAATGGTCGAGAGTCCCCGCAACCACACTGAAATTTGTTCATGTCGTTCAGGAGACTGAATAGCGTTCGTCATAAGCCTATCCACTCGCGACGTAAGTAACTTGTATAGGTATATAAATTACAAATCCAGACTCAGACGAGTATTCCTCAGACGAGTATTCCGGAGAAACGCTCCTCGATTTGGATTTGGTGTTTATTAATGTTCACTGTTTAAGTGTGCAATGCCGCCTCAATAGTAGCGCGTCATCCTGCTGTACGCTAAGAGCTGATGTTGTGCTTTCTCATTCATGAAACGCCTCCTCTCCATCGCGATAAGCCTGATTATTCTTGCGTTTATTTATTGGAAAATTGATATTCGAGGATTAGCTGACGTCTTTCGCAATTGCGATCCCCTGTGGATGGCCATCAGCCTAAGCATGGTGATTCCCATTACGGGCATTACCTCCTGGCGTCTTCAGCAAATGGCTCCTCCGCAAACATGCCTTGGTTTTGGCGAAGCCAACCGATTAATTCTTGCAGCCAGCAGCCTCAACATGGTGTTGCCTTCAAAAATGGGAGATATTGCAAAAGCCTACTTCATGCGTGATCGCGGTCATCTGAGTGGAACATTGGCGCTCTCGCTCGTCGTGTTTGAGAAAACCTGTGACATGCTATCGCTTTTGCTGTGGTGTGTTTTTGGATTAACGTTTTATGAAGCGAAAGACGGCCTCTTTTGGATCATGACCCTGTGCATTTTTGCAGGTTTGGTGTTGGGATCGCTGCTACTCGCTTCTCCACGTTTTGCAAAAGAATTCTTTCACGTGGCGGAGGCGATCGCCCCTAAAAAACTCCGCTCCAAACTTGAAACAATGCGCACGTCTTGGCAAGAAATGCATGCTTATTTCTGGCGCGATCGAGACCAATTGTTGAGAGTGACTGGTATCTCTATTTTTATTTGGTTCTTGCATCTACTACAAATCTGGTTCTTTATTTTGGCGTTAAACGCGTGGGCTCCCTTCTTAGCCAACCTTGCTCTATCCCCCTTAGCGATCCTAGCCGGATTATTACCTCTAACGTTTGCAGGAGTAGGCACGCGCGATGCTGCCTTGATTTTGTTTTATCAACCTTTCTTTGATGCGCCAACAGGTGCTGCTTTAGGCTTACTGTGTACGTCGCGCTATCTCATTCCAGCGATTGGGGGCTTACCCTTTTTAGGGCGCTATCTAACAACCCTGAAAAACATGAAGAATTGACGACGGAAAGAAGCGTGTGACTAGGGTGAGAGGTGTCGTGTGGGACGAGGGGAAAGTGGTTGAGCGCGTTGATGAGGTCAGTCAGATTAGTACACCAAGTTTTATGATCCTTCATCACGTATCAGGCATTAGCGTCCCATTCATGGATGCATTATAAAAATTTGCCTCATCTAACTCAGCACTAATCAGGACGGCTTCTGTGAGATCGGTCTCTCCAAAGTTGACCCAGTGAAGCTTCGAGCGATAGAGATTTGCCTTTTCCAAGTTTGCACCTCGAAAAGACGTCCACATGAGAGATGCATTCCGAATCTCTGTTTCTCGTAAGCCCGCATTCATAAAATTAACGCCAATCGCTTTCACTCGATTGAGAATGGCATGGCTAATATTTGCCTCTTCAAAGCTTGCACCGTGAAGCACCGCATCCGTTAAATTTGCGTATTCTAAAGCGGCACCGCTTAAAATTGCATTTGTTAGGATAGCTCGTTCCATGTTGGCTGACGTCAAGTTCGCTTCCATGAGTTTTGAGCGATTGAGATTGGCATCCTGGAGATTGGCCTCAGACAAATTAGCATTATCCAAAGTGGCTTCACTCAGGTTTACTTCGCCAAGCTTCGCTCCTTGAAGGTTTGCATTTGCCAGATCAACGCTACGCATGCCAGCACACAGTAACAAACAACTGGAAAGATCTGCATTTCTTAGGTTTGCGCCCATGAAATTTGCTCGACGACAATCCGCATTACTCAAATTCGCATTCTGTAACTTGGCTTCTCGCAAGTTCGCACAAAACAGTGTGGCACCTTGAAAATTTGCACCGACCAGATTTGCGCGTCGAAAATCAGCGTAGGACAACGACATCCCGCTTAAGTCGGTATGGGCTAAATTAATGCCCCGAAAGTCGCGCGCCCCTGCGGCATAATTTTCCAGCAGTGTATCCACACCCATAAATTGTCTGCTTTTTCGTTGTACTTTTTGGCCCAGTTTGCAGTCCAAGTCAACCATTTGGAAACCTATGATTGATTGGAAAGCGGTTATCCAAGAAACATCCTCAAACCAATGACACTGACATTCTTGGTAGATTTAATTTCTTAACCGTATGAAACGAACGTGCATAATCATCATGATTGACGAAGAGCGATCGCCCTTCCGTGCACTCGTTCATGTTTTATTATCCCCTTCTATCCCCTTCTTATTGCAGGGTCTCCTTCATGGGTCATGAAAAAGTTCGATTAAAACCTAATGTATGTGTAATGTGAGCAACCAACCGACCATGCTGACAATACACTATGGTTTCATTCAGTGATTTTTGGATTTTAAGGAGCTAGACATCAGTAAACGTACCCTTCCAAATCCTGGACTGCCCGCTTAGCAGTCGGTACAGAATTTGAGGTTTTGGTTTTAATGACGTCCAGGTACTTATTTTGATACGGGATTCTGGGGGCACTCTGCCCCGTTAGATTCTTCCCGACTTTAGTTATAAGCTTGATTTTTTTATTTAGGTTAAAACATAAACCTGGCAAGGAACTTAGCCAGGTTTATCGTCTAAATTTGATACGCATCATCGATGTTGAGATAGGTATTACGGTATGACACAGACTCTGACAATAAGAAATATCCACACATGTTTTGGCGGCACAACAGGTTTTTATACGTATCCATCAGCCGTCTGCAATGAGGATATGAATTTCTCAGTGTATGTGCCGCCTCATGGGAAAAGTGGTCGAGTACCAGTCTTATATTTTTTATCCGGTCTCACGTGCACCGACGAAAATTTTATGGCCAAGGCTGGAGCACAGCGTTATGCAGCTGAACACGGCCTCATCCTTGTCGCTCCAGATACCAGCCCTCGACAGGCCAATATTCCAGGGGAAGATGATCATTGGGATTTCGGAACCGGAGCAGGATTTTATGTTGATGCGACGATGTCACCCTGGAGTCAGCACTACCGAATGTATAGCTATGTCGTGCATGAACTGCCGGAATTAATAGCACAGCACTTTCCAGCTGATTTGAATCGTCAGGGAATTTTTGGTCACTCTATGGGTGGGCATGGGGCACTGGTCTGTGGCCTGCGTAACCCTGATCGGTATCTCTCAATTTCTGCATTTGCGCCCATTGCGGCTCCCAGTCAGTGTCCTTGGGGCCAGAAAGCATTTACCCATTATTTGGGAATTGACCAGAGCACTTGGGCCGACTATGATGCCAGTCAGTTGGTGCTGAAACATGCGGGCGATCGCCCCATCTTGATTGATCAAGGCACTGCCGACTCTTTTCTTAAACAACAACAGCTTCTTCCAGAGAAATTTGCAGCGGCATGTCAGGCTGCTCATCAGCCAGTCATCCTAAGAATGCAACCTGACTATGATCATGGCTATTACTTCATTGCGTCGTTTATGAAAGACCATATCGCTCACCACGCAGCTGTTTTATAGCGGTATGCCACTGCGTCAGTATAAAACCGGTGATGTGGGGCGCGACGCGCCCCACATCACGTTACGTAATCAATCTGCACAGCGTTATATGTCAATCATTAGAAACCCCTTGGTATTGAGCGATACAAAGATGATTGAACGTTTTCTCTACTCTTGAGCAAAAGCATTGAGAATACTCTAGTCAATGGATAGATGTTGAAGGCTTCAGCATAATGTTGAATGCCGTTGACGACAATGACTATCTCGGAGGTTTTCAAATCTTTGATGAGGGGCGTGATTGACGATGCGGCGGTTCTTTGGATGTTGCAGATGAGAGGGAAGGCAAGGTATGCGTCTTGAGCAACTACAGGCTTTCTTAGCCGTTTCTGAGACCAGAAGCTTTCAGGAAGCTGCACGCCATTGCGGCGTCACCCAATCAACGGTCAGTCGACAGATTCAGTCCCTGGAAGCCGAACTTGGGTTGCCGTTGTTTCATCGCAGCGCTCAAGCAACCTTGACGGTAGCGGGCGATCGCTTTGTTCGGCGAGCACAGAAAATTTGTCAAGAGTGGACTGTTGCCACCACTGAGTTGGATGATTTGCGCGAAGGAAAGCAAAGCGAACTCTGCATCGCTGTCATCCATTCGGTGTGTGCGTATTATCTACCCCCCGTGCTTCAGGAATTCTCTCTGTCCTATCCAGATATACAGCTTCGGGTCACATCCTTGGGAAGCGATCGCGCACTCAAAGTCCTCAAAGATGGACTTGTGGATGCTGCCATTGTGATGAATAACCGTTTCTTCACGGCACGTCCTGAGTTTGTCGTCGATTCACTCTTTCAGGAACCGATTGATGTGTTGATGGCTGCGGATCACCCCTTAGCGTCATCTACTCAGGTGTCGTGGCCTGACTTAGCTCAATATCCACAAGTGGTTTTCAAGGATGGATATGGGATGCAGCGACTCGTACAAGAACAGTTTCAGCGACAAAACTTGATCTTCAAAAGCGTTTTAGAACTCAACACGCTTGATGCCTTTCGTGGCGTTGTTCGTCATGGGCAATCCACTGCTCTGTTGCCTCACTCAGCTCTCCATGATGTCAAAAATGATCCATCCCTTGTGATTCGTTCCACCGTCCATCCGACCTTGATGCGAGAGGTTGTCCTTGTGACGACACAAGATCGCTTAGAAATACCTCCGATTCAGCGCTTTCGTAAACTGGTGAACAACTTTATTGCGCAGCCAGAGCGATCGCCCCACACTGACTTAATGTCAACCACGAGTTAGTCAATCGATGCGTTCCTTATCAAGGATTTTTCATCGATAGGTTCTTTACTAACTTTTTTCTGAGTACACTGATTAAACTACGCCGATCGGCTAACTTAAGTAGGCTTACTATTCATGTCAACTGATGAGCAATCGCTTCCGTGACCTTCTCCGCAAAGTTGGCAGTGGCCATCACACGAGTGAACACCTCACCCGTGAAGAATCAGCAGAAGCTGCACGAATGATGCTGACTCAAGAAGCTACTCCTGCTCAGATTGGGGCGTTCATGATTTCGCACCGCATCAAGCGTCCTACAGGAGAGGAGCTAGCCGGGATGCTTGATGCCTATCAGGAACTTGGGCCTGCGCTCACTCCAATTACGGCAGACTATCCAACTCTCGTCATGAATTCTCCCTATGATGGGCGATCGCGCACATCTCCACTCAGCCCAATCACAGCGCTGATACTGGCGACAAAACAATGTCCCGTTATTCTTCACGGTGGAGAGCGAATGCCCACCAAGTATGGCCTTCCATTAATTGATATTTGGAAGGCAATGGGCGTGGATTGGGCGCAGGCGTCCTTAGAGGATGTGCAGCATGTGTTTGAAAAAACATTGCTGGGCTTTGTTTATTTGCCTCGTCACTTTCCACTGGCTCAGGGGCTTGTTCCCTATCGAGATCAATTAGGCAAACGCCCGCCTCAAGCCACGCTTGAGTTGATGTGGTGTCCTTATCAAGGAGAGGCTCTAATGATCTGTGGCTTTGTGCATCCTCCCACAGAAAAAATGATTCGGACTGCTGTTTCCTTACATCGACCCCAACCCTTTCTAGCTGTCAAGGGATTGGAAGGAAGCTGTGATCTGCCGCGCGATCGCACGTGCATCATTGGGCTTGGGACACAAGCGACCTCGCGTCAAGCACTCGATCGTCCGCAATCTGCCACCTCACAAAGTGAACAAACTCGCAGTCAACAGCCTGAATCCGGCAATTCTTTAGATGATCATCATCTATTTTTGCATCCACGAGACTACGGGTTTGGCGGAAAAGATGTCCCATTTGACTCCGATGCCCAGGTATTTCGCGATATCCATGCGGTGTTGCAAGGCGAAGCCTCAGACCTGATGACATCCGCCATTTGGAATGGAGGATTTTATCTATGGCAAAGTGGCGTATGCTCGACGTTAGAAACAGGTCTTAGCGAAGCCGAGAATGTGCTCGTGAGTGGCGCTGGACTCAAGACATTGCAGTCTCTTCAAACGGCTTTGTCTGACGTAAAAGAAACTCGTACGAGCACGTTCATTGGGGCTAGTTGAGAACGCTTCCAGTGAATCATTTCTAGGGTCCGATCACGTTATTTGGCTTGGATGGGAATGACGTCCTTGTTGGTGGCAAAGATAATGTCGCCTGAATGGGTGAAATGGTGATGATAGTCTCAAAGACCTCTTGATTAGCGAGGGTTCGGGTCAGATCGGTCTGCTCAAAGGTATGAATGCGGCTCAAGTCACGGCGTCTGATTTCACCTAATTGGATGTCGCCTAAGTTGAACCACCTCTGAGATCAATGGCCTCATCTTCTTACAACCGTGGCATGGGTAAGAAGAGGAGGCAAAATTTTATGAATGGGACTGATTCCCTGGACAATAGAAACAGATCGTTGCTGCTTCTAATTTATAAGTAAGTAGCTCAGCGTGATTGGTTCATCGTGATTGGGTTTGGCTGATTGTGACTGTTTATTGTGTTCCACCCTCCCTTCAACCTGGAGATTTACTGTACGTGGTGTCGCCCAGTGGCACTCTCCGTGAATGTGAGAGCTTTCAGGCTGGACTAGACATATGGCGATCGCGCGGCTATCAGGTAACCTGCGTGCCCGGATATGACGGACGATGGGGATATTTAGCGGGCACCGATGAACAGCGACGACATCAGCTTGAGATAGCGATCAACGACCCCGAGTGTAAAGGCATCCTAGCGTCACGAGGAGGCTATGGCGGATCGCGGCTGTTGGAAGACTGGCAATGGCCGCTTGCACTTCAATCATCTCCGAAATGGCTTGTTGGGTTCTCAGATGTCACTAGCCTGCTGTGGAGTTTATCTGCGCAGGGAATTTCAGGCGTGCATGGCCCTTTGCTGACCACCCTGGCCCACGAACCATCATGGTCAGTCGAGCGACTATGGCATTGGGTTGAGGGAGGGGCTTTAGATGCATTGAACGGAAAACCTTGGAGCCGTGGACGGGCGATCGCCCCTTTATTCCCAGCGAATCTGACGGTTGCCACTCATCTGTTAAGTACTGCCCATCAGCCACCGTTAGATGGCATCATTCTCGCGTTTGAAGATGTTTCTGAAGCACCCTATCGCATTGATCGCATGCTCACTCAATGGCGAATGACGGGAGCGTTTGACCACATTGCAGGCATTGCTCTCGGACGCTTTAGTCGCTGTGACCCACCGAAGGATGTGCCCAGTTTCTCGGTTGCCGAAGTGTTGCGCGATCGCCTATCGGATTTGGATATTCCGATCGTTGCAGACCTCCCATTTGGACACGATGGCGTCAATGCGTGTTTGCCCGTCGGAGTGACTGCCTGCCTTGATGCAAATGAAGGCACACTATCTTGGCC
>JBCCWF010000292.1:0-8427 GCA_039194035.1 Cyanobacteria bacterium P01_E01_bin.6
ACTGAATCGTCGCACCCATTATTCCACCCTCCAGAAGACATATTGCTTCTCTCTAGCCTAAATGGAGAGACAACCGAGGCTTTAACGTCTTAGTTCGAACCGCTTCATATTGGCTGCAAAAAATCCTCGAACCGACAGTCTCTAATGACATCATGATGCCGACCTCGTTGCAGCACATAGGTATCGCAACCTTTACCACCTATGTAAACGTCAGCGTTCTTACCACCATCGAGCCAATCATCATCAGCGCCACCCACGAGGATATCTGCTCCTCTTTCTCCATAGAGGTAATCATTACCCCGTTGTCCTTTGATCCTATCGGCGCCATTGCCTCCATAGATCAAATCGTCTCCGTTTTTGCCAATTGCCCGATCCTTGCCGCCCAAGGTTCGGATAATATCACCGTTGTCGGTTCCAACGCGACGATCACGTTTTCGCGTACCTAGAATTGGGTCAGGAGTTTCTAGTGGAATGAATTCAACATAGTCAACGCGGGCGTGTTCACCGCCATTTTCCAAGGCTGTAAGTTTTAGGCGATCGCCCGGTCGTATCCATAGCTGCTCACCGACAACACGCTGTACTGCTGTTTTGGGGCCAGCACTGGTTCCACCGAGTTGTTGATTCAAGGCCCACGAATCAAGCACACGCTGATTCAAAGAAACCTCTAATTCAGACGCACCGTCACCTTCGTCGTAGTAGCCAACAACAACGTTGTAGTACCCCTCGTGTTCAGCAAACTTAAATGCTGCCTGGCCTGACTCAACGTCATCGCCACCGCTCAGGCTAATGACTGTTCCATTCGACGCTGAGTTAATCGCTTCCTGCCGATAGGTTTTCAAGCTCATGGCTTCTGCTTCGAGCCGGAAGGTAGGAGTTTTGTTGGCATTGTTTCCGGGAGCAGAGCCGTTATTCCCAGAACCACTATCTATATTGTTTCCGGGGTCAGAATTGTTTCCGGGGTCAGAGCCGTTATTCCCAGAACCACTATCTATAGGGACTTCCCCTCTGAGCCACCCCCCCCAGAGTTATTGTCGTTAGGAGGTTCTGTTGAGCCGATGGCGTCTTGGATAACGACATCATCGAAATAGAGAACGCGAGTATTGACTTTTGAATAGTCTTCGGGATCAAGCCATGCAGGATCTTTCCAAATCCATTTATAGATCCCAAATTTCATGTAGGGATAGTTTTGGTCGTTAAAGGACGTTGGCCCTGTTTTGTCAACGATTAGTTCATCATCCTTCCAGATTTGTAGGACTCCATCAGCTTTATAAGACCAATTGACGTGAACGACCCAGTCTATCCAGGCACCTTTTTCATAATTGCCAACCCAGACATCTTCTACTTGTCGAGTTGGTGAATCTTGAGTCGTTACTGGATTGGAATCAGAACGATTAACAATTCGGATTTGGTCCCCCTCGATGTACATCGTTAATGGAGGGCCGCCGACATTCACTTGCCCTTCGCCGAGGTTCTTATCCAAGACGTTATGCCATTGAGCAAATGTATCCGGTAGTGGATCAAACTCCCAGTTCTCTGGGATGTATACCCTAAAGCGGTACCACATTTCAGCATCCGTATCTAACCGAACAGCAGATAACTCTGAACGAATACTACCTGAGACCCAGGGATCGCCTCGACGAAGTTCAAACCGGGCTGCTTTACCTGGACCGCTTGGTGAATCTTCCAGAGTTAGAGAATAGTTTTGTTTTGGCGTATCATCCTTCCACGTTGGAGATATAGAGTCTTCGAAGGTTTCGCTCAAGAGAGTTTGTGTTTCAGGCGAACTGGAATGGCTCATAAGTGGATTAGGGGTGCAAGATCCAACGGGTATCAAATAACGATCAACTTAAATTTCCTTGGCTGATTGAGTAATGCATGGCTAGTGACAATCACTCGTGATTGATCTACGACAAGGAAATTTGTAGTCTTTGTTACTGATAGTTTTACTTAGAAACAAAGGTTTCTTGATGAAAAGACGTTGATGATGGGTGACTTTTCCATAAATTGTTTGTAAGGGAGATCCGATGTTGTGCACGGTGAAAGTGCCAGCAAGCGCTCATTCCAGAGGGATTCAAGCTGAATTGAATGGATAATTCTGGGCTACGTGCTCGATACAGTGCTTCGTTCTAAGCAATGGGAGCAAACGGCTTTTTAGGAACAGATGGGCGATCGCCTCATAACGACAAGACAAGACCGTCTTTTTTCGGATATGGCAGGGTTTAGCACCATCAGCGCACTCCTTACGCCGACTGGACGTGTGACGTTGATCAACCAAAACCTTCATTCCTTCGTGAACGTTGCCAAGTCGTGAGAATTGCTGAGTATTTAGAAAGTGCTCACAAGCACTACGGCACCACGATTTTACTCACGGCTGCAACCCGTCATGCTGCCACCGATGCCATTGAGACCTGCGAATTGGATCATCTCCTGTTGCCAGGCAGCACTGAACCCACCACCATTTATGAACTGCTAAGTAGCTCAGAAGCATTTCGAACAATATCTGGCGATCGGTGGCAATGTTTACGATTCCTAACGGCGTTAGCCTCTTGGTCATTTTGCTGTGAACTCTGACTAACGAGTATCCGTTCAAATCGGGAAGGCTTATGTCGTTGTAGGCTGGCAGCTAAATACGATGCCGTATGCGCACAATCATGTGAGCCTTCTCATTCCTCAAGAATAGCCCTCGAAATTGTATTACCCGATTGGAATTTGGGTACCCATCCCACATTCAAAACCCCATAGCCGTAGACAAACTGGAGAGCGATATTACCGTGACTTTTTGGAAGGAACGACAGGTGCCAATTGGTGCCAAGATTTTTGGCATTGCGGCTAGTATGCTCGGGCTATTGCTTGTGGTGGTGGGTGTGTCGTCGAATCGCTTACGGCAGGTCAGCAGAGAGATTGAGGCTCTGGCAGAATATATCATTCCCATTACCGACGCTGTTGCCAAGATGGGTATTCACGCCCTCGAACAAGAAGTATTGCTTGAGCGTATTCTCAAACACTATGAAATTGAGCCCATTGACTATTCACGAATCGCAGAAGAAACGATTGAGTTTGATCAGCGGAATCGTCAAGTTGACGCAGAACTATCGCAAATCGAAGCGTTGGCTGAAGAAGCAACTGCTCTGATTGCTATCGACAAAGACCAGGAGATGTTGATGTGGTTGGTTTCACGGCTAACGTCTGTCGAGCAGCAACATCAAGAGTTTTATGATCGCGGAGTTGAAATTCTAGCGCTCCTAGAGGCAGGAAAATTTAGCCAAGCACGAGAGTTGGAACGAGAGCTAGCCATTGAAGAAGAAGAGTTTGACCGGAGCATTGAGGAAATCTTGATTGAGCTGGAAGCATTTACCGTTGAAGCCGCCCAAACAGGCCAAAGCCACCAACAAATCGTCCAGCAGCTTAGTGTGGTGACTGCTCTGTTAGCAACTGGTGGGGGCAGCTTTGTCGCCTGGATTGTGGCCTTTGGACTTGTTCGTCCTGTTCGCCACCTGGCACAAAAAATGGAAGCTGTCCAACAGGGAGATTTGAGTGTGCAGGCAACGGTGTCGAGTCGTGATGAGATTTCGACTTTAGCAACGGCCTTTAACCAGATGGTGACGGAACTCAAGTCGAAGGCTCAGTTAGAAGAAACATTCGGGAAGTATGTTGATCCACGAGTTGTTCAGCAGCTACTGACGGACTCTGCGGAAACCAAGACGGCGGGCGATCGCCAGGTCATGACGGTTCTCTTTTCTGATGTGGAAGGCTTTGATGCCATGACAGAAGCCCTCTCGCCGGATGAACTAGTGTCTGTGACGAATCAATATTTCACCGTAATGGCGCAGCCGGTGTCAGATCAGTCTGGCGTGATCGACAAATTCATCAACACCACCGTCATGGGATTTTGGGGGCCACCTTTTTCGAATGCACAGGATCATGCAGCCCTCGCCTGCACTGCCGCATTAGAACACCAGAAGCAGCTGGTTCAGATCGCTCACATGCTTCAGTTTTCCCCCTCGTCAACGGTTGACAACCCGGCCTTATCTTTGCGGGTAGGCATTGCAACGGGGCCGTTGGTGGTTGGCAATATGGGATCGAATGCTGCGAAATCCTACACGGTAATGGGAGATACCGTGAATATTGCGTCTCGTCTCAAGGGAGTGAGTAAGCAATATGGCGTGGCGATCGCCATCACTCAAGAGACTCAAGCCATGTTGGGCGATCGCTACGAAACGCGCGAGCTGGATTTGATTCGTGTGCTGGGCAAAGAAGAACCGGTAAGGGTTTATGAATTACTGGGTCATCAGGGACGGTTGGATGATGCAACCCAATTGAGGCGCGATCAATTTGCCAAGGGGCTTGAGGCCTATCGACGGCAGTGGTGGGATGCCGCAACGGTTCATTTCTCTGCCTGCTCCACGTCTGAATGCCCTGATCCGCCAGCGTTGCTATATCTCAATCGAATTAATATGCTCCGTCATCAGCCGCCACCCGATACTTGGGACGGGGTATGGCACATGACAAAGAAGTAATCCAAAGAGGAGTCCTATGAAACGGTTTGCAATTTCTATTCGGCTCAAAGTCTTTGGTATCGCGGGCAGTATGTTGGCCTTATTACTGGGCGTTGCCTATGTGAACCATCGCAATATTTCGCTCGTCAACAATGAGCTGATTGATCTCGCTCACTATCTCACAAAACTGACAGAAGATGTTGCCCTGATTAATGTTCATGTGCTGGAACAAGAAATTCACTTTGAGCGCGTCGTCCGGGGGCTAGAAACTGATCCCGTTGATCACGTCCTAGTGGATGAGGAGCTTGCACAATTTGAAGAACGTGGGGTGTTGGTTGATGAACAGCTTGAGCAAGCGATCGCCCTCGCCGAGCATGCCATTCACAATGCGGCAAAACCTGAAGATGTTATCGAGTTTGCTCGTATTCAACCTCTGCTGGAAGTGATGGAAGGAATGCATCAAAACTTTCATGACCAGGGAATGCAAATTGTCGAATTGATGCAGGACGGGGACAAAGAAAAAGCCGAAATCCTTGACCAGCAGCTGGAGAAATTTGAGGATGATTTCGACCACCATCTTCAATCGATTTTGTTCGAACTCGGTGACTTTACAAAAGCGGCGGCTCTAGCGGCGGAAGCCCATGAAAAAGAGGCATTGCGAGTGAGCTGGATACTAGCGGCGATCGCCGCTGCCATTGGCCTCACGTTTGCCTCCCTAGTCACCGTTGGGTTAGTGCGCCCGATCCGACGGTTGGTTAATGGGACGCAAGAACTAGAACAAGGGAATCTCCAGGTGCAGGTTCCTATTGCCTCTAGAGATGAAGTCGGAATACTGTCCAAGTCCTTCAATGCGATGGTGTCAGAGATTCAGGGCAAGGAACAGCTCAAAGCGACCTTCGGGCAATATGTTGATCCCCGCATTGTCGAACAGCTGATCAATCACCCCAGCGAGGCGATCGCCTCACAACGACAAGACATGACCGTCTTTTTTTCGGATATGGTAGGGTTTAGCAGCATCAGCGAACTCCTTACACCGACTGGACTTGTAACGTTGATCAACCAATACCTAACTTTGGCATCCGAGCCAATTTTGGCGAACAACGGCGTGATTGATAAGTTCATCGGAGATGCCGTGACGGCTTTTTGGGGACCACCATTTGTGAGTGAAACAGATCATGCCAAACTGGCCTGCTATGCGGCCTTAGAACAATTGTCTCAGCTGGCCAAACTGCGACGATTGCTTCCAGAGATATTAGGAATCCGCAAGGGGCTACCCAATATCCAGATTCGCATTGGGTTGGCAACGGGAGAATTGGTAGCAGGAAACATCGGGTCTGAGCAATCGAAGTCTTACACCGTGTTGGGACGTCCGGTCCAAATTGCTGAGTATTTAGAAGGTGCCAGCAAGCGCTACGGCACCACGATTTTACTCACGGCTGCAACCCGTCATGCTGCCGCCGATGCCATTGAGACCCGAGAATTGGATCGTCTCCTGTTGCCAGGAAGCACTGAACCCACCACCATTTATGAACTACTAGACACCGTCGGAAATCTGACTGAACAACAAGAAGAACTGCGCGATCGCTTTGAGGAAGCACTCGCAAACTATTGGAATCAACGATGGGATGAGGCTCAGAAGCATTTCGAACGATATTTGGCGATCGCCACACACGACACACCAAGCCGCATTTACTTAGAACGCATTGATTATTTCCGACATCACCCTCCTGGCATGGATTGGAATGGAACGTGGGAGGTTAATCGACAAATGGTTCGCATATAGCGTGAACTCATTTTAGATTTTAGATTGTCGATTTTGGATTTTGGAAGACCTCTACAATCCAAAATCGACAATCCAGAATCGACAATCCAGAATCGACAATCCAAAATCGGTTCATTTCCAGGCTTGCGGTTGTTGGAATTGATAGATATCTCGCAGCACTTGTGTCCAGCCGTCTGAGACGGAATCGAGGAGGCGATCGCCCTTCTCCTTCGTCGCCACTGTGGCATCTCCCAGAACCCCGCTGGTGCTTAGATCCCGAGTTACCCAGGCAAAGGGCAGCTTGCCTTCCATACTCAGTAGGCTATCATCCGGCAATCCGTGGGGGTATTCTGCTACTGCCCGCTCCATCTTCACCTGATCCGGCAAGATCGATAGCAACACACTGGTTTCAGCATCTCCTGCGTGAATGCCAAATTCCTTTTCTTTGGGAGACAGCAACTCCCCAGCGCAGTGAGGGGCACGCCAAGTAAAGAGAGGAAACACAAAGAAATCTTCGTATTTCTGGTGCAAGTCCCGCGCCACAATCTCCATTACCTGGGGCTGTCCCCCATGAGCATTGAGTAACACAAACTTTCGGAATCCAGACCGATAAATGCTTTCACCAATTTCCGTCAGCAACGTGATCAGGGTCTGTGCCGTTAGGGTGATGGTACCTGGAAAGTGCCAATGCTCGTTCGATTTTCCATAGGTCTGACAGGGCAGCGCATACACCGGAACCTCTGGCTCCAGTTTTTCTAGAGCTTTGCCGAGAACAGCTGTGGCGATCGCCGAATCCACAACGACTGGCAAATGGGGGCCATGCTGCTCAATTGCCCCGACAGGCTGAACGATGACTACGTTCTCCTTGTCGGGCATGTCTCGAATATCAGTCCAGGTGAGATAAGGAAAGAATCGCTCAGGGGGGATGAAACTATGCATCAATGCAGCCTACACACGCTTGAAGATTTGGAGATTTCTTGAATCTGAGTATAGGACACGTGAGCAGGAGATGAACGCAAGCAATCTCTTCTAAGGTTTCAACATGGTGTCTAGCAGCTCACGCGCAGGCTGAGCTTTCGACAACGCGTCTTGATAATCAATATGCAACTTGAGGAGCTTTCCCAACATCCCAACGCTGGCTTTCATATGTTCTAGTTCTTCAACAGAAAGAAATTCACCATCCAGTAAGCGCATCAGCAAGGGTTTAATATCTCCAATACTTTGGCGTGCTTTTTGTAGCTTTTCGACCGTGTTTAATAGATCCTTGAGAGCCGCAAATGTCTCGTCAATTGTTTGCTCATCAATGGGGTTAACGTGTTCAGAAGTCGTCGGAACAGGGGTGGTGCTATTCATAATTATGGTGTGGAGTCTCTCGGGAAATATGGCAAATGCATACAGGGTAAAGACTCTGATCTGCATTGCTATTTTAATTCATCAGTACTATTTCTGATGGCTTTTATCGTTGTCGATACCGTATCACTGTACAGGTGCGCCTAGGTCTAGTCGATGAACCTTGCCGGTGACTCGCCATGGGGCTAAATCTGGTCAGAAGACGTTGTGAGGAGTCATTCGTCTTCTTGTTGTCAGAAGGGAGCGTCCAACATTGTCATGTTTGATAACGTTTAGTGGATGATAACTGCTGATCTCTCTACGTAAAGAACAGTGAGTTTAGATAACGAATAATGTGCGGAAATCAGCGCATCGACTTCAGTTTGCTTAGATAAACGTAGACGGCATGTTAGTGGATTTCTCTTGCTTCATCTCAATGACCTCAAGGAACTTAGGTCTGTGGGATGAGCAACATTGAGCAGGTATTGGGTTCTACTCAGAAATGAGTTTTAAAAACAATAAAGCAATAAGGAGAAGGCTATGGCTATCTTCAGACAGGTTCAAGACGCATTGCAATTTGTTTTGGAAGGTGCATCTCGAATCTTTGCTCCTGATAGAGACGAATACCCAGAAACAGGTATGCAACCGTATGACGGAGATCCGTACGACGAGAGACACACAGTCGATTAGTAAATTTTCTGTAATTGCTCAACCCAGTAGCCAATCGTGCTGTTGTAAGGTAAGAGCGCGGGAAATGGCATCAAAGGCAGAAATACCCTGACGCTGTGCCGTATTAACAATAGAACGCACCAATGCGAACAATTCTGTTCCCCAATCCGA
>JBCCWF010000293.1:0-8420 GCA_039194035.1 Cyanobacteria bacterium P01_E01_bin.6
CTCCGGGGCGCTCTACAGGCTTTTAAAGTGAGTCTATTGATGCCTATTTACTTAATCTGAATTATCAACATCAATTCGAGCTTTGGAGTACCACCAATCCCTTACCGTTGGGGGAAATCTGACCCAATACATAGTCAACACAAACGGATCCTGAGAATATTCTTGATTCAGAATTGAAACTGAGTAAGACGGGCATCGTTTAGCAGCAATATCAGCAACAAATCGCCGACCGATGCGACGCCAGCTTGGCTCTTTGCTATGCCACTGAATGCGGCAACAAGGCCAGGGCAGCTCTTCTCGATCAAAAAGTTGGCAGCATGGGCCAATAACTTGATAGGTGAAGTGCGTGCCTGGGCTTTCGAAAACAAAATCTGTCGGCAATGGGTGATGAAGTGGGTCTGAAGCGCTAAGATGTGCCGCATTCGTACTATGAGCAGACAAGTCATGATGTCGTGCTAGCGGTGTCTGAGACATAACGGAATGGCCAAACGTTTAATCGGAGTTATGCAACCATCATAGGGAGAAACCTCGTAGAGAGCCAAATGAGTGGCATGTACATAGAAGGCGATCGCCCATGAGAGACAGCGTATCAAGAACTATCACAACGATCTAAATTTCCAGAGATGAGATAGGGGCATCCCATGAAGGAAAACCGACACCTGCCCTTTTGCTCCGTTCATCTACTCTAGCCTAAACCACAAGCTAAAACTCACCTATTTTGCGTATTTTGGCGATTGTCCGCCGCCTTCGACGGGGGGCAATCACGCAATTTAAATAGCTGATAGCTTATCAAATTCGACCTAATATTTCGACCTAATACATCGTATATCCTGCGTCTCCAAAGAATCAAAACGCGCATTTATCCGTAATGACGACATTTGCTGGTGAGGAATAATGTAGAGAGTCTCTGGACTGAATGAGAAATTGTTCCTCCACAGAAAGACACTGTCATCCAGAATCAGGGAATTCTAACGATAGACCAGAATCGAGCGAGCAACTAGTAAAATCCTCGCTCGGCGCAAAAAGTAAGGCTACGAAAAAATTCTCATGATTCCGCCTGGACATGACCGAACAATTTTGTTCAAAATAGTTGGCTTGTATTGTTGGTGGAATTCTGAGGTGCGGAGCACCCCAGAATTCTGTTAAATTTTTCCAATTTAAGTTATGAGCCAGATAGTCCAAGCATTCCCCAGATGAATCGCCAAGATTATTTCATAGCATCCGACACACCATAATATTCAGCCTGACGGTGTGTGCTCAGATTGAGAACGTTGTTAACACAGAGGATTGACCTGTGGGTATCTTTGAAAACCTAAGAAACGAATTCATCGATATTATCGAGTGGATTGATTCGACAAACGACACGATCGCCTATCGATTTGAACGATATAACAACGAAATAAAAATGGGTGCCCAGTTAACAGTGCGGCCTGGACAGAAAGCAGTTTTTGTTAACGAAGGACAGGTTGCAGATGCATTTGCCCCCGGACGATATGAACTCTTAACTCAAAACCTACCGATTCTCAGCACTCTCAAAGGCTGGAAATATGGATTCAAATCCCCATTCAAGGCAGAGGTGTATTTTTTCAACACCAAAATTTTTGCAGACTTGAAATGGGGGACTCCAAACGCCATTACAATTCGAGATCCAGAATTAGGTCCAGTTCGCGTTCGGGCCCATGGCACCTATAGCATTCGCGTTAATGACCCAGTGCAATTGCTTCAGCAATTTGTCAGCACTGATGGCCTGTTTCAAGTTGAAGAAATTAGCAACCACATCCGTAATCTAATCATTACAGGATTTTCTAGCTGGGTCGGACGAGCAGAGACAAGTGTGTTTGATTTTGCTGCAAACTACACCGACTTTGGCAACAGCATTCAATCCAGCCTCCAGCCCGACATGCAAAATTATGGGCTTGAGCTAGTCAAAATCTTAGTTCGTGACATCACGTTGCCACCAGAAGTAGAACAAGCGATCGATCGCCGTAACGCCATGGGGCTACTCGGCAATATGCAGCAATATGCCCAATATCAAGCAGCAAATGCGATTGAAGCATCTGCTGAAAAGCCCTCGGCAGGTGGCGGTACATCACCTCTCGATTTTGGAGTTGGCTTAGCCATGGGGCAACAAATTGTGAATGCGTTTCAAACGCCAGCTCAAAACAGTCCGATGCAAACTTCACCCACACAGCCACAACCCAATCAAGTTGCATCACCGCCGCCGCCACCACCTCAAATTCAGTGGTATCTATCTCGCAATGGGCAAAACTTTGGACCATTTAATGCCAATCAGCTGCCTCAAAATGGACTAGCGCCTGATAGCTTTGTCTGGCGCAATGGTATGGCAAGTTGGTTGCCTGCCTCTCAGGTCCCAGAACTGTCATATCTCTTTAGTTCACCACCGCCACCACCGGCAGGGGCTTAGGTGACAATTCTTAGGCTACCGACTGAGGGTTTCTTTCCTCTATCGGTGGCTATTGGCGTTGCTAGGTATTGTGTTATTTCTGCTGCTGATTCCTTCGCTCCACTATGACTGCGACAACATCGCTGACTCAACGGTTTCCCTGTCCGAGCTGTAGTGCAAATCTGGAATTTGATCCAGACATCAATGCACTTGTCTGTTCTTACTGTGGCACCACTCAAACGATTGAACATACGACTCTGGGCCAACCAGCTGAGCAAAATTTTGATGATTTCTGGAATGCTCAACATACACAGCTTGCGGCACTGTCAACCACCGCAATGGAAGTTAGCTGCCCAGGATGTCATGCATCGATTGCCTTTGAGCCACCAGATGTTGCGGGAGATTGTCCATTTTGTGGCACGAGCATTGTGGCTCAACCACAAACAGCAAACCCAGTCATGACCCCAAATGGGGTATTGCCGTTTCAGTTTGGACGGAAGGAAGCACAACAGAAAATTCGTCAGTGGCTTGGCAAGCTCCGGTTTGCGCCCAATGGCTTGAAAAAAATGGCTCAGAATGATGGGCTTCAAGGTGTCTATATTCCTTTTTGGACATACGATTGCAACACGACCAGTCAATATAACGGTCAGCGAGGCACCTATTACTACGTCGATGTCAGTTACACAACAACAGACTCAAATGGAAAGACCGTTAGAAGAACTCGCAAGGAACGCAGAACACGATGGAAATCGGTTCATGGACGCGTAACTCACTTCTGCGATGATATTTTGATTGCCGCCACCCATGCTGTCGACAAAAGTCGACTTGAACAACTCAAGCCTTGGGATTTGCAGAAACTTGTTCCCTACAAGCCATCCTATCTAGCAGGATTTAAAGCTCAACGATATGAAGCGAATTTGAAACAAGGATTTGAGATTGCTAAAGAAGAAGACATTAAAAACGATGTGTATGGAGCCGTTCGTCGAGATATTGGTGGGGATACTCAGCAAATTACTTCGGTTCAAACGTCTTATTCTGACATCACGTTTAAGCACATTTTGCTTCCGGTATGGATGGCATCGTATCGGTTTAAAAATAAACAGTATCAGGTCGTCATCAATGCTCAGACAGGAGAGTTGTTGGGCGATCGCCCCTGGAGCAAACTGAAAATATTCGGCAGTGCGATTGCTGTTGCAAGCATTGCTCTTTTCACTCAATGTGTCGGCCCAATTGTAGAAAATTTCAACTCACCGAGACCTTCTACGCCTCAACCCACTCCAACCCAGACGATTCCTCAGAGTCCATCTCCCACACCTCTTAAACCACAGACAAATCCAGATCCCCAAACCAGTGCAGCATTTCAACAGGCCATCAATTTAGCTGGACAAGCAGCAGCTCAAACTCAGACAGCTCAGTCGCCTCAACAGTGGCAACAGATTTCTAATCTTTGGATTCAGTCCATTGAGCTGCTCAAGCAAGTTCCATCCTCTAGCCCAGACTATGCTGTGGCCCAGCAAAAAATTCAGGAATATCAAGTCAATCTAAACTATGCGCGCCAGAAATTGTGAACCCAGTTGTGAGCTCAGTTTGTGAGATGGGGGTTATCCAAGGCACTGGCGTTTAGAATTAGCGACGGCGAGTTTTGCTCACCATTTTGCGAGACAATCGCAGCTTAATATCTTCTTTTTCCGCCCAATCTTGCAATAACTTAAAGAATGCTTGTCGATCCATGGATTGAAGGACGGCCGTTTGATCAGCCGTTTCGATCACATAAGGATAACCGCCTCCGATGATGACCTCTCCTCGCACCCAGTCCATTACTCGATTGGCGAGACCACTCTGATATAGCCACATGGGCATCTCTACACGAGCAGGAAAGCTATGCCGTGTCGTTTTGAGGTAGGTAAACGCAATCTGATTGTGCTGTTCCCCATACTCTTTCAATATTCCAGAGCGATCGCACTGAAATATTGGCGTGCGATCGCCCCATTCCATAAATGTATGGAGTAACTGGGCATCGTGAATTGCAGGACATTCCGGCAGCTGAAACAGATGCTGGAGCATAACCGTCAAGTCTCGCGCATAGGTAGTGTCCACAAAGCCAACCAAGGGCACCTGATAGGTTTGACTCGCATTCAACAGTTTCAGAAAACAATCAACATACTGTCTGCGAAGGTCTCCATCAAACGCATCGGCAAAAGTTCCGACAAGAGAACCGTCAAAGAATACGAGGCAGTCTTGCTGGTTTTTATGCTCCTCAATATATCGAACCAGTCGGTTGATCTCCATCTCAAACCGTCGAAAATTCACTCGCCGATCCGCAGGTTCTCCACTAGAAGAGACTTGAAGATCGCTGGGCGTCATGACATCGACTTCAATATCTTTTTCGTAAGTTCCAACTTCTAAATGGGGGTTTTCGAACCACCCAATTTGGACGAGAGCAACAGGCAGCGACAAGTCTTTCCCTGGAAAAATCTGAGAACCATCAACCGCAAAGGTGGTGATATTCATGAGTTTCTGACGTACCCATGCCAAGCTCTGCTCACGATTTCCCCAGTCAAATCGGGATGCAATCACACAGTTTTCATGGTGCTCGAGCGGCTCAAGGGCGATCGCCCCACATTCACCCGAACAACGGCGCAGCTTTTTTTGAATCTTTTCTAGCGGCCAAGTCGATAGTTGATCAAGCGCAGCTCGATATTTTTCCAAATGGTTCAGAGCCTTTTTGTTGAATGATTGAAAATCTTCACGCTTGGCATCCAAAATTGCCTGAATCTGAGAAGGCTTTAGTGTCATAAATCGAGTGATTCCTCAATCGCAGTGTCGATCTTAAAGGCTTTCCCTGAATATAGAGCAATAAAAATAATGTTTTTTTCATATCTATTTTGCTCAGCCTATCGATGCATACCTCAAGAACAAGATGGACGCTTCACATTGCTCCATGATTAGGAAACAAGCAAGGATACGAAATATTGCTATAGAGTAGAGAGTGGAGTTGTCTCTCCTAAATCCTGATGTAGCGTTTAGAACCAACGCACTCTTGCCTTAATGTCCAGTCCTATTGCCTATGCCCTGGTTTGTCAAAATTGAGAAAGGTGTTGTTGAAAAAGCCATCTTTGACCAATACGTTCCTGAACATAAAGCATTTGTACAGACTCTAATTAAGCAAGGCCATGAAGCAAAGACCGGATATTGGGCTGAGAGAGGTGGCGGTATGTTGCTCTTCAAGGCATCCAACCTAACTGAAGCCGAGGCAATTGTCGCAGATGATCCTCTGGTAAAAGCAGGATGCGTCAACTTCGAACTCCATGAATGGAAAATTGTTGTGGAATAGTTCTGACGTCACATCATCACGTAAGCTGGAGCCGTTCATCAAGCAACAGCTTATGACGGTGACAAGTAGTGTGTGTGGTAATGCCTGTCTCGACACGTTCTATCTCAATAATTCTGCGCTTAAGTTTTTCCCATGATCACAGCTGAGGAAAAAGGACTGAGGAACTCTCATAACCTCTCGTAACGTTGAATGGTGTGAACCTATGAGTGATAGCAGCAAAGGATACAAAGTTGTTGCTGATAATCGTCAAGCTCGATTTCAGTACGAAATTCTAGAGACGTATGAAGCCGGCCTTGAGTTATTAGGAACCGAGGTGAAATCCATCCGAGAAGGGCGTGTCAATTTGCGCGATGGATTTGCTCAAGTTCGTGATGCTGAAGTCTGGCTTCAGAATGTTCATATCTCTCCAAGCCAGAACACCAGTCAGTTTTTTAACCATGAACCTCGACGCAATCGTAAGCTGTTGTTGCATCGCGACGAAATCCGGAAACTCATTGGAAAAACAGAGCAAAAAGGCCTGACACTCGTGCCACTGAAAATGTATCTCAATCGTGGATGGGTGAAGGTAACGATTGCGCTGGGACGAGGTAAAAAGCTGCATGACAAGCGTGAGTCATTGAAACAGAAACAGGCCAAGCGTGAAGTTGAACGCGCGCTTAAGCAATATTAGATAGCCTGGAGTCGATCAGGAAATGTGCCATGTCATTGACTATTCAGCAGCTTCCTATTGACGCCGTTCATCTGATTGGTGCAGGAGAAGTTATTGACTCTCTTGCTGCAGTTGTGCGTGAGCTAGCCGAAAATGCAATAGACGCAGGGGCAACTCGTGTCGCGATCGCCCTCGATTTGAGCCGATGGGCTGTTCGGGTAGCCGATAATGGGCAGGGCATGAGTGTCGAAGACTTGCAACAAGCTGCATGCCCTCACACCACCAGCAAAATTCAGGGCAGTCAGGATCTGAACGCCATTACAAGCCTCGGCTTTCGAGGTGAAGCGTTGCATAGTCTGGCTCAACTCGCTGATTTGGAAATTAGCAGTCATCAAGCCCACGCAGAGGAAGGATGGCACATTCGATATAGTTCTCAGGGAACTGTGTTGACATGTGAGTCAGTGGCGATCGCCCCAGGCACGATTGTGTCGGTGATGCATGTGTTTGCTTCATGGCTTAAGCGGCGAGATGTCATGCCCTCTGAGGCACAGCAACTGCGACAGGTCCAGCGGATGATTCAGCATTTATCACTGTGTCATCCCCACATTACTTGGACAGTGTCTCAACGAGAAAAAGAGTGGTTTTCAGTATTTCCGGGTGACACTGCGAAACGAATTCTTCCTCAATTTTTACGAGACGTTCAACCTGAGGACTTGCAAGAACAAACTCAATATTGGTCATTCGATTCTCTCTCAGGAGAAACAGAACAGCTTGATGATGACGATGTCGGAATCACTGAGCGGCCTTTTCTTGATTTAGGAACAGGTCCCAGTGTAAACCCAACAGATAACGTGGACACAGTCGGTAACTCTGAACAGGGTTGTGAACGAACAGGGCAGCTGTATATTCTGCTTGGATTGCCGGATCGATGTCATCGGCGACGGGCAGATTGGATCAAAGTCGCTGTCAACGGGCGCATGATTCAGTGTTCAGAACTAGAGCAGTCCATTATTGGAGCATTTCGCAGAACTCTCCAGAGAGATCGTTATCCTGTGTGCTTTGTGCATTTAACGGTTCCTGTTGGTCATGTGGACTGGAATCGTCACCCTGCAAAACAAGAAGTATATCTTCACCATATGGCGATCTGGCAGGATCGAATTCGAAGGGCGATCGCCCATATCTTTAGTCTCCATACAAATCATGTATCAGATCCATACTTTGCAAGACGCCTGACGCAGCTCATTTCAGCAGCAGAACCTAACGGAAGTTATCGCGTTGGTGACGAAACACAGCTGAAGTCAGTTGAGCCTAATTCTCAGTCTTCAGTACTGGATGATGATAATCAGCTCCTAAACGACAGTCAGGAAACGCCCACGCTCGCAGGACAGAAGGATGTCCTTGGCACTCCGTTGACGTCACTCCGGGCGATCGCCCAAGTGCATCAAATGTATATCTTGGCTGAACACCCCGAAGGAATGTGGTTGATTGAACAACATATTGCCCATGAGCGCGTTCTATACGAGCAATTGTGCAAGCAATGGCAGTTGATTCCTATCGAACCTCCGATTATTCTCAGGCAATTGTCAGTTGCCCAGTGTGAGCAACTGCACCGATTAAATGTGGATGTTGAGCCTTTTGGAGAGAACCTCTGGGCCGCACGAACAGTTCCTGCGGCCCTAGCACAGCGCGACGATTGTCGAGAGGCATTACTTGAACTGAGCTTAGGGGGAGACGTGGACGCGGCACTTGTGGCAACTGCTTGTCGTACGGCAATTCGTAATGGAACGCCCCTTAATCGATCCCAGATGCAAATACTTCTGAATGAGTGGCAGCAGACTCGCAACCCACGAACGTGTCCTCATGGCAGACCCATTTATCTTCGGCTAGAAGAGTCGAGACTGTCACGCTTTTTTCGGCGTCATTGGGTCATCGGGAAAAGTCACGGGATCTAAGCAACAGGTGTGCCCAGGATCAAGGCTGAATAAGGGATCTGAAAATAAAGTACTAATAGAGGGGCGGCGGGCTTAGCCCGC
>JBCCWF010000294.1:0-8398 GCA_039194035.1 Cyanobacteria bacterium P01_E01_bin.6
CCTTATGTGAGTTGATCGCTGAAATGACGTAGATACGTCGAAACTGTCCAATCTCCAGATTTTGATGCTAGCTGAAACCCTCTATATATAAGGGCTTAATTTAACTCACATAATGCGTCGACTATATTTTCTAAGCCCACAAGTATGATACTTTCATCATCAGAAAGTGGTTATCGGGAGTGGAAGAACTAGGCGCAATGCAAATAATCAGTAATTAGGGTTCATTTCGCTCATTTTGTATGGACATTAATCTGGCAGGTTTGATATGAGATGGAGCCGTATGTTTACACTTCAAAAGAATCTGTCGCAGGATCTGCACTCACTGAGTGGATCTTTGAGCCTCAAGAATTTTGTAAGACACGTGTTATTCCGGATGGCTGTCGTGATTTCATCCTTCAGGCAGATTCAGAGGAGAACTATACCTGGTTCATATCAGACCTTAGTCAGTCAACTTATACAGTTACAGCTTCAGCTGACAAACGAATGAGGGGAGTGCGGCTTCAGCCTGGCATTGAAATAAGATTGACTGATTTAGTAAGTTGGTTACAAAACAAGCATCCTACTGCTCTCTTTGGTTCAGATCAAATAGATGAGTTCTGTGTGAGATCTAAACAGTTGACAGTTGCCCTGGATTGTCTGGCCTCAGGTATACCCACAGTGCAATGTGCTGCTAAGGATTTGGGAATATCAGTTCGTAGCTTGCAGCGTATTATCAAATCAGGAACGCAGCGATCGCCACATTTTTGGTTGTCCTTAGCTCGAATTCGCAGGACAGCCAGGTCATTAGGTCATTATGATAGTCTAAGTGACGCTGCATCTGCTTTTGGGTTTTCTGATCAAGCTCATATGACTCGAGAAATGAAAACATGGTTCAATACAACACCCAATCAAATTAAGGCAGATGACGAAATACTAGCCCTACTGTATGAACCTGGGTATGGATAGCACTTATTGTTGTTGTACTGGTGAGCAGATTTCTATTAAGAATCCATTTGGGTCAGATACGTAAGAAGTTATTTGCCCCCATGGTTCCTCTCGTATATCTTGAACTAATGCTGCGCCAGATTGTATTGCCTGATCCAGCCATTTTCTAACTTCCCGAGTTTCGAATGCAATCTCAAAGACAGGTGCTGAAGGGTCTGCTTTGATAGGGTTTTTGCCTAAGTCAGACATTAGCTTCAATGATGAAAATGCAAGTATTGTCTCACCTGTATCGAGTTCACCATAATCACCGCTTTCATGCAACAATTTTGTGTGAAAGCCAAATGATTGCTCGTAAAAACTTAATGTCGCTGGGACGTTTGCAACATAGAGAATCGTGTACTTGAGCTTCATAATCTATCGGTATTGTAGTTTCCAAACTTAAGGATATGGGGTTTCTACATCTTCAGTATTGAATAAATGCGACAAAAGCATCTCTTAATCCGTCTTAATTGCGTGACCAGAGAGTATTTCTTCCTGACTACTTACTCTCTTGATGTCGATTTGCCGCCTGTTGGGCCGTAATCACTACCAAAGATATTTACATTTCAACGGTCAAGAGTATAACGAGGTAGCTGTCAAACTTAATTGAACACTCGGTTTGACTCGCGATGGAATGCGACTCAACGGATCAAGTCGAATTTAGATTTTCTCTATTGAAATTTTTCGGTTGCGGCTTGTATGGATTCCTTGAGCTGAGCCATCGGCATCAAAGTTCAAAAGCACTTCTCCAGAAACCTCTCCATCTACTAGCTGTGTCTGGTAAGTCCCATCGAAGATTCCAGTTTCATCCAATTTTCCAGTTAAGGTTACATGTTGAAGTTTATTGCCGGTGCCATAAGTCACCTTAATCGTGAGATAATCGTCTTCAGAAGTGGCATAAACCACTTGCCCTACATGAGTTCCACAAGCTAACTGAAAATCAGTAGGGTTCTCTAATAACGGACTAAGCCCTACTGTCCTATCCTCTGTTCTGTTCGCTATTTCTGCTATTGACCTAGGCAACAAGCTCAATATCCTAGGTACCCCAATAAAGCTACTAGAGGCAATTAATGTCGCCACTGCGACAGCCTGCCCCCACTTAGGCATAGGCCCAAAACCACGTTTCCATAACTTGATCGAGCGTTTTAGCTGGACAACGGGAGTTGCGTATTTAGCTTTTTCTCGAAAAAAGAAACCAGCCAATGACGAGATGGATTTATTATCAAAAAAGTGGCTTCGATAGCGACCATCTCCCAAAAAGCCTTGTTTAGGTCGTAACAGCCTAGGATGAAGCTTGTTAGTCGGAAGATGATTCTTGCCATCAAGCACTGCTTTGAAGGCACTAGGCATCCAGGAAATCTGATTAAGCTGTGTTTTGATCTGTTGCTCCACCCGACTAACGTCATCGGAATTGTCGAAATCTACACTATCTAAACAATCATAGATCTGCTGTGAAAGCTGCTCAAATTCAGGAAATCCACCACCAACCATCTTCAGAGACAACAATCGTCGATAATAGTCTTTTCGATCTGTTGCCAGGGCACGACTACTGGCTAGCTTAACTAATTCCAAATACGCCCCTAATAGCCACAACACCGAAAACGAAGCCCACAGCGTATAGTCAGAAAATGACTGATAGGCATTAGCCACCAGGCTATCATTAGCGCGAATATAGGCCAGGGTTAAATTCTCAAGGGGTTGAAATTGAGCGGTCGAATAATCGCCCTTAGCGTTAGCCGATAACAAGTGCTCGGCTAACACAGAGGTACAGGTCAAGGCAGTGTACAGTCCTTTAGAAAATAGTGGATCAACAAAACCAGCAGCTTGTCCTAGTAAACAAAAACGATCGCCAACCACTTGTTTAGCCCCATATTGGATTCGCCCCGTTCTCGTCCAATTCCTAACAGCTTTAGCTAGCCGAAACTGAGCCGAAATCCCCGGAAACCGTTCAATAAATTGATAAAACTCTTCTTCGGGTGTTAAATCCGATTGCAGGGGATGCACTCTCGGATCTAGCATCAACCCGACACTACAGAGCGGGTTTGTAGATTTTGCATGATTATCAAAGGGAATCACCCACAACCAACCGCCTTCAAATACATGGTGTAATGTCCCTTCAGAAAGCTGAAAGGGCAGATTATAAGATTCTTTGGGCTGACTCACCTGGTGGTAACAGGGGACCTCTACCATGTGGGTAAAAATAGCCCGAGAGTGGGTTTTTAAATCATGGTGCCGTAAGCTAAATTTTTCTGCTAGCAGAGACCGAAATCCACCAGCATCGACAACATAGTCAGCTAAAAAGTGATGGTCTTTTTCAGTCGTTAATTGCACACCATCCTGATCGATTTCGACTGATTGAATGCAAGTCTTCTGTAAAACGGTTGCTCCATATCGAATTGCAACGGTCATTAAAAAATAATCCGTATCTTGACGATACAGGTGTAATTCATGACCATGTAGCTGTTTAGGAATAACAGCTTGTAACGAGCGCTGCTTATTTAGCGGTTGGCCTTCGGTATGATGCAAATAGCTGAAATGCCGCTTAACCCCGTGAGAAGTACCAATATAATCGAAGTAATTTTCCGAGCTGAAGTAAGCTAGCTCAGGAACATCGTATAGTTCTGCCATTGACCGCATCACTTCTGAGGTTTCTAAAATCATCGACTCGCCAATGGCAAACTTAGGATGACTACTCGCCTCAAAGAGAATGACCTTAAGACCTTGGCGGGCAAGAATTGCAGCAAGGGTAGACCCTGCAATGCCTGAGCCAATAATGGCAACATCAAAACGATTTTCGTGATGGCTCATCGTGAATAGTTAAAGAAAATAACTGGATAGGTAAAATGCCATAAAAGGGCGTTGCTGAAATAGTCGTCATAGGGACATGCAGAACCTATGCTTCATTACAGTTCCAACCATCTTGGCTGGCAATACTACAGGTAACAATTCGCGCTTGGGGTTGAGAACCGTATGTTGGATGTACAAATCCTTCCGAGAAAAAGAACGTTATGTTGGCAGTTGAAAGATCCGTTTTCATCTCAAGATCGATCTGCTCGGCATCATGGCCTGGAATGTTGTTGGCGAATACAACCTCTGTAATCGCAGATGTCAAAGCGGGATAACCTTGTAATGCCGCGATCGCCTCTGGGACGGGATCGTTGCCTGTCCCTGCGCCCGTAAACGAGAGGATTTCACTAGACTGAGTTGAGACAAGAGTGGTGACCATCCCATTTTCGAGAGGGCTTTGAAGTGGCTGATGGGTTGCTGGCAAAGTGCTTTGATCGGAGTTGGCCCGCCGCGAATTATAAACTGCCATCCCGGCGGCTCCCAGTGCGCCTAGCGCAATCATAGATACAACGACTGCTTTTACAGGCATAGTTGATTTCTGAGCTTTGTCTAGTGCCTTGACTTTGCGGGGATGTTTTTGCCCTCTTTCTAGATAATATTTCATCTCCTCAAGACTTGCTTTTAGCCCTTGAGTCAATTGCATTTTTAGCAACACACCTGGAAAGATATTAAACGGTGCGATAATATCAACATCCACAACCCAACCAGCACGACAACTTGTTGCACTAATAGGATTAACCTTGTTATCAATTACCATGCTTTTGACAAAAAATGGCATGTCTTTATTTGTTGCATGGTAAGCAAAGCTCTTTGCAGCTTCATCAAACCGAATAATTTTTTCATCAAATTGCCCTAGGGCGGTATCGCAAACACGAGCCGCACCTGTGGTGCAAGCATTTCGACTTCCTGAAGAATGGCTGATACCTGCTGACCATTCATGAATTTTATTAAACTCATGGGCCATAAGCTCCCAGGCCTTATCAGCTGGAACATTCACATTGATAAAGACTTCTAGATGCATGCTTCTTCTCCTTTTGGGGTTAGGGGTGATTAACGTGTTTTGAGTCTCTGGTCTTGAGCCTTGATTCAAGTCCTTTTGATTGACAAGCGGTGGGCAAATACAATGTTTGGTCTTACAGGTTGATCAAAACTGGTGGTCTACTCCATGAGTAGACCACTGGGGACGAGTCAAATTGATGACTCAATCAACGGGACTCGTGAGATTTACTTGATAACAACAAAGCTGCTAACCGAGCATCAAACTCAGCTGTGACAAACCTCAAAACCGAAAGTTTAGGTTGCGAGAGCTTTAAATTTTACCTCTAGCAATAACCCTGATAGGATAGTAAACAACATTGACTATATTTGTCAACATACTTGACTATATGTTTGCTGACTATCCTATCTATGTCATCCTCTGAAACTCAGCGCAAAAAAAGAATTCGAGAGATTCAGTCGACTAACTTTGATCATGTTGCAGCACGCTGTCGTGATCTCGATCGCGTTTTCATACACGAACTGCTACGACGACTCACTGAACTTGGATATGCCGATTTTCCGCCATCCAGTACAAATATTCTTTTCAGCTTAGATCCTGAAGGGACTTCGCTAGCCTTACTGACCGAGCGGCTTGAAATCAGCAAGCAGGCTGTGAGCCAAATGACAAAAGAGTTGGTTCAGCGTGGTTATGCTGAACTCCAGGCCAATCCTAAAGACGGTCGTAGCAAGTTGGTCCGTCATACGGATAAAGGAATTAGCTTTATGGAAGCTATATTTCGTGTCAAGTCCCACTTACAGCAGGAGCTGACTGAGGCGATTGGAACTGAGGCGATGGCTCAGCTAGAAATAAACCTGATAACGATGACTGATTATTTAAAGTAGAAAATATTTTGGTAAGTGGGAGGCTTAAGCCCAATTAATTACAACTATTCTTGTATGCGACAGCAGAATTTTAAATGCAACTCCTCCTGCGATTATTCTTGGGAACGCACCATGCTTATGAATGGCTTGAAGCAGCTAGGGTGGGCAACGCCTAGCGTTCTAAAGACTTTTTCTGTCTGGGATTGGTGTTGACACCGCACAATCTGATGGATCTTACCCACCCTGCTAGTACTGTTGCCTTGTTAGGTCAGCAACATACACAGTCAGAACGTTAGCCCAGCGGCAGATATGATGCCGAAAGCAAACGCCCCCGAACTCATAAAGCTCCCCATCCAAAAGATTGTTCGGAAGGGGTTCCAGTTGAATGCATAGGCAGGCACGTAAAGCGCACGCGCAATTACGATGACGATCGCTGTGGATTGTGTGAGGCCTGTGGATATTTCCGCTACACTAGCGATCAGTACTAGCGGTGCAAATAAGGTAAGCCCCTCCAACTGGTTCCTGACGTTCCTATCGAGACGCGCTCCCATAGGCCCTTGGTTGGGCGGTGCCTCGGCGCGCGACGACAACGCGTACTTTATCCCAGACGTCACATCGAGATACGCTCCCTGAAACAGGATTGAGCAAAAAAGAATGACTACGCACCCGAAAAGAGCCCAAAGTTCAATTGTCATAGTGTCTCACTTTATTACTGGATTAGTTATTGGGTAGGTCCTATTGAGCCAACTCATCAAGCCATTCAGACAGGGCAGTCCCAATTGCATGGGGCTGATCTTCCTGGATGAAATGGAGACCAGGACCAACGGAAACAGTTTCCATGTTGGAGACATTCGCCTGTAAATATTCAATTACAGGCTGTGATGCTATTGCACCTGGTTCACCGTGCAGGAGTAATTTAGGCATTGGGGTGAATGTGAGCCAGTTGCCATTGACAAGAACAGCCTCTGTCGCCTCAGGAGGTTCGCCACCGATGGGCACTTCGCGCGGCCACTGCAACATTGGCAGTCGGCTCTCTGGCGTGGGATAAGGGGCGCGGTAAGCATCCATTTCTGCCTCGGTCAACTCCCGGACAACGAGTTGTGGTAATAGGGTTTCTATAAAGAGGTTATTCTGAAGAACCATTTCCTCGCCGACGCCTTCTGTTCGTAAATTACGGAATAACTCACCGAATTCAGGCCCCATCGCGTCATAGCTGGGAGCAGGAAATCCCGGTGGGGTAATGGCCTCCATAAACGCAAGGGCGCGCACGTTATCTTCGTTCAGCCGCGCATATCGCATGCCAAGGGCTGAGCCCCAGTCATGGACAACCAGGGTGATGTCCGTCAGGTCGAGTGCGGCAATAAAGTCGTCTAAATAGGCGGCGTGGTCAGTGAACGTGTAGGGGATATCTGGCTTATCTGAATCACCCATGCCAATCAGGTCAACTGCGATCGCCCGATGGTTATCAGAGACATAGGGAATGATATTGCGCCAGAGATACGACGAAGTCGGATTACCATGGAGAAAAAGAACAACTGGGCCTTCACCTTCGTCTACATAGGCCATGTTTGAGTCATTGACGTCGACAAACTTCTTTTCAAAAGGGAATTCCGCCGAGATCTCTTTACTCATGACACTGATCTGTCCTTGTTCAGCGGTGGAAGCTATTTGGTTGTCACTCTTAATGGCAGTACTCGTTGAATCACTGCAGGCAGTTAAAGCCGTTGCAGCCAAAAGCCCTAGCGTAATTGCACGAAGATTGTTGAACATAGAGAATTTTTTCTAATCAGTACAGAACAATTGCTGCTAGAGGCAGAAGCACAGATCCTCTACCCCTGACACCCTCCCTGACACCTTAGAGATATTGCCTTCAAGGTTTACGAAGCTGCTTTTAACTGAGGCTTTTGCTGTGCTTTCAATTTGCGGGGATGGGGGGTTCCATTCT
The DNA here is from genome assembly GCA_039194035.1 of Cyanobacteria bacterium P01_E01_bin.6. Classification (GTDB taxonomy): domain Bacteria; phylum Cyanobacteriota; class Cyanobacteriia; order CAKZMO01; family CAKZMO01; genus JBCCWF01. The sequence continues at coordinate 7,616 of JBCCWF010000294.1, forward strand.
CAGCGAAGTACTGAAACTCTTCTGTCAAGTGATTAGCAAACCCGCCCATTTGCATCCGCATTATCGGCCCCATCAACAGATTAAAGACAGGTAGTAAAGTGGCTTCAAAGCACATATCTACCTGAGTTCTGTTATTGTTTAGAGGCGTTACTGTCCACATATTGGAGAGTCCTCTAACAAAAAACGGCATCTTATCTCCCTGAGCCGTGTAGGCTACAACCTTTCGTTGTTCGTCATATCGAGTAATCGTCTCTTTTAAGTGACCCATCGCGGTTTCACAGACTCGGCCTGAACAGGGAGCTCCCTGAAGAATTGTCCCCGTGCGCTCCCGAGAGGTATAGACCCCACTGGCCCACTGACCTATCTGAGCATACTTTGGACCCAAAATTAACCAGACGGTATCGGCAGACGTCTCGATGGTGAATTGTCTCTTAATTTTCATGGGGTTTATCTAATGAATGAAATTCGGTTGACTGGGTTGATGTTAATCACCACACTCTGTGGTCGACAGATAAGCTATCAGCCAAGGCATGGTGAATATTCGGTCTTATCAACTCAAACAAATTGCCAAAGTTGATCTAGGGCAGAAACGATATGGATATCAAATACCTCAACCTATTCACGACAATTGTTAGGTTGATAGCCTTAGTGGTGCAGAAAACTTTTTTGAGTCTCACAAGGCACAACTTAGATGTTCAAAATAGTGGCTGTAACCCATTGCCTTCGTGCGATTTTTGCAAAAATCTCAAGATCCTCGTTTTGTTAAGAGCTCTTTATTCATAG
>JBCCWF010000295.1:0-8381 GCA_039194035.1 Cyanobacteria bacterium P01_E01_bin.6
AGTTGCAACTTTTGGATCAGCATGATTCTTCTGAGCGTCATAAAAATCTCCAGAAATAAAAGTCCCATTTAGTGGTTCTGTGAAATCAAGACACTAGATGTAGCCTTACAAAAGGGTGAAAAAATCATCGAACCGACAGTCAAGAACAAGCATTAAGCGATTACGCCTATATTTGGGGAGTCTTTGATCAACAAACAAATCAGCATCTCGGTAACATTGATTTGTCCACCATTCAGCGTGAAGAAAAACAGTGGGCTAACTTGGGCTACAGCATCCACAATCAATACTGGCGACAAGGATTTGGGAAAGAAGCAGTCACTGCCGCTATCTTCGCTGGGTTTGAACGGCTTGGATATCATCGTATTGAAGCGGCTATCAATCTCGATAATCATCCCTCAATTGCCCTTGCTCAATGTGTGGGTTTGCAAAAAGAATGCGTTCGTCGTGGGTTTTATTATGAAGATGGGCAATGGGTCGATCATGTCATTTACGTAGCGGTTCCGACTGATTTCGGGATCGTTGAGAAGCCCCCGGCGATCGCCACATAACTCGTCAGCAGCGGACATTGGAATGAGGAGGCTACTAGAGCCAGGAGGTTAATATGGGCAGCAAGACGGAGATTGGTCACGTGGTCTGGCATGACCTCCTCACCCAGGACGTTACCAAGGCAAGACGTTTCTACGCTGATCTCCTTAGCTGGAACTACCAGATCGAGCACGCCTCTAATTTTGTTTGGGGGGCTGGTGAAGCCGACTATCCCTTAATTCTCGCGGATGGAGAGGCTCACGGAGGGTTCGTTCATGTTGGACAGGGCATCCACATCCCATCCTGTTGGGTTGCCTATGTGATGGTTATGGATGTCGATGCGGTATCGACAAAAGCGAAAAGCCTTGGAGCAACGATTGAACGGGAACCCTTTGATACTCCTGGAGTTGGCCGTAGTGCCGTAATCAGAGATCTGCAAGGTGCAATCATTTGTCTCACCTGTCCGACACACTCCTTCCCGGCTCCTCGTGGCACGTTTCTTTGGGACGAACTCATTACAAATGATGCTGTATCAGCCAAACTGTTTTATGGTGAGTTGTTTGGCTGGAGATTCCATGATACTGGTACTGATCAGACGGATGGCTACACTATCTTGAAATGTGCCGATGATACTGACGCGGCTGGAATGATGACGCCATCATTGAGTGTAGAGGGATTTCCTGGCTGGGTGACCTATCTGGCAACAAACGATGTCGATGTAACTGTCACGAAGGCTAACGTACTCGGGGCGCATGTTATCGCGGAAGGATTTGACCAATTAACTGGTGGACGGAAAGCCGTCCTCCTCGACCCAACGGGCGCTGTATTTGGACTCTTGAAACCGAACAACCCTGCATTTATGAATTGAGTTCGGTGGATATTGCATGATCGAAACCTTGCGGCTGTCAGCAGAGCAGAGTGGCTTGTTCGGTTCGGCTCCGCTGAGCTTAACTTGCTAGCCTGCCTGTTTGGATTGGGTGCGATGAAACGCTGTATTGTGAGTCAACGTAGTAGTTAGACCCTTACAGCAATGGAAAACGTCATGATTATTACCGGTGGTAGTCGCGGTATTGGTGCGGCGACTGCCTGTCTTGCTGCCGAGCGAGGGTATGCCGTTTGTGTGAATTATCGTCGCAACCAGGACGCGGCTGATAGCGTTGTCAATTCTATTACACAAGGAGGAGGGAGGGCGATCGCGATCGCCGCTGATGTTGCCTCCGACCATGATGTGATTCATCTCTTTGAGGCTGTGGATGAACAACTAGGAACGGTAACGGCCCTTGTCAATAATGCTGGAACGCTAGAAAAACAAGCGCGAGTAGAGTCTATGGATGCGGCTCGGCTGAACCGAGTTTTTGCAACCAATATCACCGGAAGTTTTCTATGCGCGCGCGAAGCGATTAAACGCATGTCTACCCGACATGGGGGAGTCGGAGGGGCGATCGTGAATGTCTCCTCCGTTGCGGCTCGGCTTGGTTCCTCTGGTGAATATGTCGACTATGCGGCGTCCAAAGGTGCCATTGACACCCTGACGATTGGGTTGGCCAAGGAAGTGGCCGATGAGGGAATTCGCGTGAATGCAGTGCGTCCAGGTTTTATTTACACCGATATTCATGCCAGTGGTGGTGAACCCAATCGGGTTGAGCGCGTGAAAGAGTTTGTTCCCATGAAGCGGGGTGGGCAAGCGATTGAAGTTGCCAACGCAATTCTGTGGCTATTATCGGCTGAAGCGTCATATACGACGGGGTCGTTTATCGACATTGCTGGCGGGAAATAGCCACAGCCTCACGAATGGCGTGATGCCAGGGATGAAAGCCCTATGAGTAACCGTCCCCTGAGCGGCGTCAAAGGAAATTTTTGCAGATCCCTTGCCCCTATGAAACGAACGGGAGGTCTATGAATGAATGCTGTAACCGGTGATAGAAGCAATAAGAGAGTCGCTCTTGTCACGGGTTCGACATCTGGTATTGGGAGGGCCATTGCTACGCGACTTGCTGAGGATGGTTTTACCATCGCATTTCATTCCAAATCTTCGGTGAGCACTGGGGAGGCATTAGCGGACGCTCATCCAGGTGCATCCTATTCCCAAGCTGATCTGGCTGACCAACGCCAAGTTCTTGGCTTAGTGTCCGATGTCCTGTCTCATCATGGTCGGCTGGATGTCTTGGTCAACAATGCGGGAATCAGTGCAACGATTCCACATCCCTCGCTGAAGGAGGCTTCAGCGCAAATCTGGCGCGATCTCTACGAAGTGAATGTCATTGCACCGTGGACGCTCATTGCCGAGGCTGAAACCGCCCTACGACAGTCATCAAGCCGTGACTGTCCCAGCTGCATTCTGAATATCAGTTCTCATGCGGGTATTCGTCCGAAGGGAGCGTCCATTCCGTATTCTGCCAGCAAAGCGGCTCTGAACCATATGACAAAGCTTCTGGCGCTAAATCTTGCACCCTTCATTCGTGTGAATGCGATCGCCCCAGGGTTGGTCGAGACTCCGATGAGCAAGAATTGGACAGCTGCACGAAAACTTTGGGAAGAGCGATCGCCCATGGGCCGGGGTGCACAACCCGAGGAAATCGCGCAGGTGGCTTCTATGTTGGTTTCAAGCCACTATCTTACAGGCGAGATTTTGATTTCAGATGGAGGCTTAAATCTCACGTAAAAGCCTACTGTTTAGAGGCCTACTTACTATTGAAGCCTACTATTGAAGTCTACTATTAATGACAAACACCATGCTGAGTGCTGGACGAGTTCAGCAAGTCCTTAACGATGCGTGAACGAGGTCGTTTAAGGTGACTCATGAGGCGACGAGCTGTACACCGTGGGGGTTATTCAAGTTCAGCTAACACACCTTCAGCCAAGGAAACGAGCTGAACATCGCCCAAATCTTCAGCGATCGCCAGTCCGTCTTGAACAGATGTCCGTGCAGAATCAGTTTCTCCTACGTCGACCAGTGCCTTTCCTCTCGCAATGAGAGCAATACTCTCAAGTTCCCGGTCTCCGATCGTTCGACTAATGGCGAGGGAATCTTCAAACGCCGTGATGGCAGCCTCTGGCTCACCATTGCCAATGTATACTAGCCCTTGTTGTATGAGGTCAAAGGCTTCTGTGAATCCTTCACCCGAAGGCGCGTCATCGGCCTGACTAATTCGTTGTTGTGCACTAGCAATCTCGCTCCCAATGATGACTGGGGTCGTAGCCACCACCGTAGTGGCGATCGCAACAGCAATGGGCCAAAATCGACATCGCATAGGCGTCATTCATTCCAACTAGAGGACGAGTCTGTAGCCATACTAGGGCAGTTTCGACGTTTCAGTCTATTTTTCAACTCCTTTACGCCTCTACCCCTTCCCCCTTTCCCCTTCACGCCTTTTCCCCTTCCCCCCTTCACGCCTTTTCCCCTTCCCCCCTTCACGCCTTTTCCCCTTCTCCCTTCCCCTTTCCCATCTCTCCCGCATTCTCTCCAATACCTTTCACCGCATAGGGAATCGCATAGAGTGCGGCCAGCAGCGTCCAGTTCAGAGCATTGACCCGAACGTCGTAGAAGGTGACGTCTAGCAGAGCAAACCCTAAGCATCCCCAAAAGGCGAGTAAATAGCCGATGGCGATCGCCCGTTCGGATGGTTCTGCACCATGGTTCTCAGCCCCTTCCAAGGGTAATGTCGGAAATATCCTGCCAGTCTTGCGTATCCCTTGCAGGCAAACCCGCACGACTCGATAGCAAATAAAGCCCACCAGCACATTCATCAAAATCATGACCGGAATGCCAGCTTCTGCTCCCAGCAGTAGCCAAATATTATGCGGATGAAAGATGTCCTGGTAAGCCGGATCAATCAACCGGGGAGGATACAGAAACTTGAAGTTGCCCAGTCCCCAACCCAGCCAGGGTCGCTCTTTGATTAATTCTGTGGCGATCGCCCACACCCCAACGCGAGGATCGTTTGACAGGTCAAAAATGCCGAGTTGTCGTGTTCCCAGTCCGAGACTCGCAACGGCCGCAGCCCCAAGGGCGACAATCGCGGCGATTGCCCCCAGAATCTTGCGATTCAACCGTGTGGTGATGCAAAACACAAAGAGTTGAGAAAGGGCGATCGCGACGCCATTGCGTGATCCGGTGCAGAAAATGCCAACCAGCAATAATCCAATGGCCCAAAGCATGAGAGAACTGGACGAGAATCCTGATGAAAAGCCAGTTGATTGGTTTGCACCAGGAGATTCTATTTCTGGGTTGTCCGTTTCTAAAGGGTCTATGCTTGAATGCTCTCCACCAGCAGAGAGGTTGGATGCCCCAGGCTGTTGGAAGGACAGAGACCCCATCTGACGATGATGAGCATAACTATAGTCCAGCTGCATCATCAGTAATCCGAGGGCAAGCCCGAGCACCACAACCAAATAACTTGCCATGACGTTGGGATGATCAAACATGACCATCGCGCGCCCTTTATGGGGCGCATCACGAATGGCCTGAATCCAAGGCATGGTCTGCCACGGTGTCGGTAAAAATGAAGCTTTGAGAATGAATTCTCCAATCGCGATTAGGTTTATCGGGACAGAGGTGAGAACAAGGGCGATCGCCAAATTCTCTAGGGTCTCAAGACTTCTCAACAAGCTTGGCAGGTAGGCAAACAGCAGCATATAGGGCAAAAAATTTGCCAGTTGTAGCAAGGCTTCTCCTGGATTGTAGGCGTCGATAGCACTTAAGAGCAGCAGCAGCGCGATCGCTCCCACACACGGTCGTGTGAGGCGATCAAGACACGGCGATCGATGCTCCCAAATCAGGCGCATCAATACGACCAGAATCCCCACCATACTTCCATAAAACAGATAAGGCAGGGTGGCGATCGCCGTAATAAACAGCGATTGATTGAACCGCGATGGCCTGAATGGCGATGATGTCAGCCGTGATGGTGGCTGATGGTGAGGTTCTGTGTCTTGGTCGGGTGGGTTGGGCGTTTCCACCATTACTAGTACGCACCCTCTCCAACCATCACGACCCAAACCGTCTTCAGCAAAATGTAGATGTCAAGCCAGACTGACCAATTCCGAACATAATAGGCATCTAGATTGACGCGTTCTTCATAGGAAATGTTGTTGCGCCCAGACACCTGCCACATCCCCGTCAATCCAGGGGTGACCTTACTGTAGAGAGGCAACTTATCGCCATAGCGCCAGATTTCCTCATCCACAATGGGGCGAGGCCCAACGAGGCTCATTTCACCCCGCAAGATATTCCACAGTTGGGGGAGTTCATCTAAGCTTGTTCGCCTCAACAACCGACCGATGCGAGTCACCCGTGGGTCATTCTTGATTTTGTGGTCAGCCTCCCAATCCTTCCGCAGTTCAGGATGTTGCTGAAAGTAGGATTCCAGCACCTGGTCTGCATTTCTCATCATGGAGCGAAATTTCCAAGCTCTGAAGCGTCGCCCCCCCTGGCCAATGCGCACCTGGCCGTAGAAGATAGGCCCAGGAGAATCAAGCCGAATTAAAACGGCGACCACAATCAGAATCGGAAGCAGCAGCATGCCTCCAATCAGGGTCAAGAATAAGTCGATCATGAACTTGGCTAACCGAGGGCCTGGCAACAAAAGCTGTTGCCTGACTTCGAGTCCTAAAATGCCGCCGAGATCTTTGGCTGCCACCCACAAACTCGCAATGCCAAACAAGTCTGGAATAATCAGCAAGTGGGCAAAGGTCTGGCCATATTTTTCAAGCAATTCAAGTAACCGAGGACGTGGCACTCCTGGCATGGCCACAATGGCATAGGGAATGTGGCGAATGCGGGCAAGTCGAGGAGCCATGCCAATGCTGCCGATCACAGGGATACCATTCAGACTGCCACGCTTCTTGGGATCGTCATCAAGAACAAACACGGGTTTCAGGCCAATTCGAGGCCGCCGCTGCAGGGTTCGAATCACCATATCACCTGTCTTTCCTGCCCCCAGGATGATGACGGGATAGCCCCACCACCGATGGCGCGCACAGCACGATCGCATGATGGCTCGGCTCACATGTACCAGCAGCAGGGACAGCAGCCAAGCGGTTAGGAAGACGCTGCGAGAGAACAGATCGACTTCTTGAAACAAAAAGATGGCTGACCCAAAGACGAGATAAATTAACGTTGTAGCGACGCTGATCCACCGCAGTTCATCAATGGGGCTAATGGCAACACCTGGATATAGCCCTACCGTGGCATAGGCTAAAACAAACAGTCCCAGGAATGGCCAAAACTGAAAATAGATAGCGAGATTTGTTGTGTGATCGCCATCTAGAAACAAGCCTGTATAGCTGGCCAAAACGCCTGCGAGAATCAGTCCCGCCAGATCGGCTCCCACCATGCTCAAAATGGTCGGCCACGAACGGGTCGATATTGTGAGAGCAGATAGGGCTGGACGGAGCGCTCGATTCAACTGCATTTAACGATAGATACTCCTTTCGTTAATACTGTATGCCATTCTCAGTCCGAAATTGATCCCAGGCATGGTCGACATAGCGAGAAAACTGATGCTGAAAGCGCTCGGGTGAAAATTGATCAGCGTGGCGTTGGAGGTGCTCAAGGCTAAATTGTTGAGACGTTTCCTCAAACTGCTTAATCGCAAGTATCACACTTTCGACCGTTTGTTCGTTAAAGAAGAGGCCAGTTTTTCCTGGAATGACGGTTTCTGTGACGCCGCCTTTGCCAAAGGCAATGACTGGAGCGCCTGCAGCTTGGGCTTCAACGGCAGCAATTCCAAAGTCCTCTTCTGCTGCATAAACAAATGCCTTGCATCGATTCATGTAGTCGGTGACCACCTCATCCGACTGGGGTGACAGCAGGGTGACGTTATCCGTTGCCAGCTGCTGCAATCGCGCTGCGTCAGGGCCATCTCCCATCACAATCAGGGGACGCTGAAGATGGGCGAAGGCCTGCACAATCAAATCGACTCGTTTGTAGGGAACGAAGCGAGACAAGACAAAATAAAAATCGTCGCGCTGGCGCTGAGGCCGGAACCGATCCACGTGCACAGGCGGGTAAATGACATCCGCTTGTCGGCGGTAGGTTTTCCAAATGCGACGAGCTACATAGCGAGAATTGGCGACGAAGGCATCAACTCGGTTGGCTGTGGAAACATCCCAGAGTCGGAGGTAATGCAGCATGATACGGGCGATCGCCCCTTTAACCCCTGTGGTCAGCCCAGCTCCGTTGAGATACTGGTGATGAAGATCCCACGCATACCGAATGGGCGTATGGACGTAGCTGACATGGAGCTGATCGGCACGGGTGAGCACACCTTTCGCCACCGCATGGTTGCTGGAAATGACAATATCGTACGGCGAGAGATCAAACTGCTCAATGGCTACAGGCATGAGCGGGAGATACTGACGAAAATGCTTCGCGGCAAAAGGAAGATGCTGAATAAACGATGTCGTAACCGATTTATTTTGAATGAAGAACCGCGCATTATCATCCAAAAAATCAACAAGACTAAAGAGGTCAGCGTCAGGGTAAACGCGTAGGATCTCTTCAACAACCCGTTCAGATCCAGCATGCTTCACCAGCCACTCGTGAATGACAGCGATTCGATTTGACCCCGTGTTACCTGGCCCAGAGTTACCCGGCTTAGTGTTACCCATGACCTACCTGGCAATACATTCCTACTATTCATCCCTGGTGGGCGTTTGATGTATCAGTTTCTATGCCAAGAAGACACCAAGACAATGCCATGAAAGGCTATCTAGATCCCTGCCACAGCAAGGATACATGCACGCGGCTTTAAATGTAGCCCCCGTCATGAAGTAATATCAACTGTTAAGTAGCTTGGCGTTATTAAACTAAAAGACCAAAAACCTGGGGAGCGCTCCTCCGGGGCGCTCCCCAG
>JBCCWF010000296.1:0-8378 GCA_039194035.1 Cyanobacteria bacterium P01_E01_bin.6
ATTCAGTATCAGTAAGTAGCTTGGCGTTATTAACCTGAAAACCCAAACACCTGGGGAGTGCCCCGGAGGGGCACTCCCCAGGTGTTTCAAGTGAGTTTATTGATGTCTATCTGCTTAGAAGACCTTTGCTAAGACCCATTGATTTTCATAAGTTAAAACTCATCTATTTTGCTTATGTTGGTGATTGTTTCCCGCCGGAGTCGGGAGACAATCACGCAATTTAAATAGCTCACAGCTTATCAGCCATATTGATGAGAATTATTGATGAAAATGATCGATGTCCAGCAACGAAAATTGGAGATGGTGTCTTGAACTCGCCTCGATTCTTACGTTGCGAAAAGTTGCGCACATAGGGTGACTGACATGATTTTTCGATCTCGCTTTAGCAAAAAAATGTTGAGAATTGCATCCATCGCCGTGGCTAGTATTGCGATTGTTGCCGTGATGAAGCAGGTGCGATCTAGTATCGTTGGTTCTTCTCCAGATGCAGCACTATCAACTACCTCAGCAGATAACACATCAGTAGAAGGCGATCGCTGCATCGCTGACTCCAGATTTGTCTGGGTACCTGACGGTGAATTTACTTCAGGTAGTGACGAAGCTGAGCGATCCGTTGGATACCAAATATCGGCAGCAGGGTGGGCGGCTACGTCAGACCAAATCTCAGCGACCCCAGAAGAGATTGCTCAGGTTGAACAACAACTGCGCCAACGACGATGGTTTGATGCTGAACCCAGCCGAGAAAGGCGATCGCTCTCTGGCTTGTGTATTCAGCGAAATCTTGTCACTCAGGCCGATTATTTAGAGTTTGTGACGGTTACAGGGCACCGTACACCTGATATTTCTGCAGAAGACTATCAGACGCAAGGATTCTTGGTTCACCCCTACGACGCTGTCGCACCATACCGATGGCACAACAGAACGCCTCCCGAAGGAAAAGCACAACATCCTGTTGTGCTAGTGTCCTATCCTGATGCTCTCGCCTATGCAGAGTGGCGTGGTGAACAAGACGGCGTATCCTATCGACTGCCTACAGCGTTGGAATGGGAAAAGGCAGCACGGGGGGAGGATGGCCGATATTTCCCTTGGGGTAATGATTGGCAGGATGATGCAACCAATTGGATCGGGAGTGGATTAAGAGGAACGAGTGCGATCGCAACATTTCCTCTCAGCAGAAGTTCTTATGGCGTTGAAGACATGGCCGGAAATGTGTTTGAGTTCACCTCAACTGTATTCCTGCGAGGGGAGCGTACGGTCTCCGTCATGAAGGGCTGTTCTTGGGACGACTTACCAGGATTTTGCCGCGCAGCCTACCGACATACTCGCCCAATCGATTCCCGTCACATTCTGTTTAGCTTTCGATTAGTCAGAAGCTGATGACGCTTGTTCAACAAACAAAATTTGATGTCATGAACTTAGAACGAATCCAACTTCCTCGAAACCCTTTGTAACCAGTGCTTTTCATATAAAAATTCCTTTAAGTAATCCGTCCTCAGGAACATAAGAGGATGTATTAGCGTCTACTCTCTCAGCAAATTTTCAGACATTTCTCAGGATTTTCTCAAATGCTCTAACTAGCGATTCAGAATGATGGTGCTTAATGAATCGTGTGCTCTAATCCGCTTAATCGCACCTGTTTTTCAGATTGAGTGGACTATATTCATCCATTCCGTAACCTGATACCCCATAGAGGAGACTCTTAATTTCATGAAGATTCGCTATATCGCTACTCTTGCAACGGCATCCGTCCTAACCATCGGATTGGCAACAACTGTTTCAGCGCGCCCATCCATCAATGCCTATGCAGAATCAACCACTGAATCAGTAAGCAACAAGGGTAGTGACCCTTGTGCCGCCAGTCCTTGTGCGGCAGATCCCTGCGCAGCCAGTCCCTGTGTGGCAGATCCTTGCGCAGCCAGTCCCTGTGCTGCAAGCCCTTGTGCGGCAGATCCCTGCGCAGCCAGTCCCTGTGCTGCGGATCCTTGCGCAGCTAGCCCCTGTGCCGCCAGTCCTTGTGCTGCGGATCCTTGCGCAGCCAGTCCTTGTGCAAGTCCCTGTGCTGCGGATCCTTGTGCTGGCGTCTAAAGCCGTTACGTTTTCAGCACTTCAGAATAGATACATGTGACTTAGCGAGAGCTAGCCTTCTAAATGGATAAGCTAGCTCTCGCACTTTTATAGCGCCCGAAGAAAGTACGTGCTATTTTGTGGCTCAAGTTGTCGAGATACCCTTTACTGTCCTGAGCAGTCCAGGCAACTTGCTATGAGCAATGTGCTGAGTCAGGTCGCAGTTAGATTTGAAACGCTAAACACTCTTGGATGCGGTTGGATGCGGTATTCTCACGTGTGGACATCTGGAAGTTTTGCTGGAGCAACGCGTTATCGAAGAGATTGAACTTACAGGGTCAAGCACTGATCAACAGATCATCGTTGTTGATCAGTACCTGGACATAATTAAAACCAAAACCCCAAATCCTGTGCCGCCCGCGCAGCGGGGGCACAGGATTTGTAAGGATACGTTTAATTATGGACATCTACTTAATTCTGGCGAATGAAAAGGGCGATCGCCCTTTATCTCATCCGTAGTTGCGATCGCTTGGCTACTTAATGAAACAGCGATGCATTTCCTAATTCATTCGAAATCCCCGCACAATAGAGTAGAGGTCGATTAACGTTATGTTCGTTATCCTCGGTTACACCTGCAAACGAAGTCAGTGCCGCGGGCAACACTGACCTAAACTAGGTTTCGTAATGGACATTACACTAGATATTGGTCTGATCTAGTAGCGTCATCTGTATGTTGCTCGTCGGTGCAAAAACGTCGAATTTAGTTGAGTTGATAAGCCATGAGTCAGTTCCATTCGTTTCCTCCCCACCTTGCTCATCTCATTTCAATGCGGCGGCGACGATTCCTCAAATATGGGGCGATCACCGCTGGAACGGGCATCCTTGCGGCATGCTCAGGTCAGGATGCTCCCGTTTCTGATACGTCAACCCCTGATGAAGACACTACCAGCACAGCACCGACAGAACTAGACCAAATCACCTTTGGAACAAACTGGTATGCCCAGGCAGAACATGGCGGGTTCTATCAGGCAGTTGCCACCGGCATCTATGAAGCTCATGGCCTGGATGTCACCATTCAAATGGGGGGGCCTCAAGTGAACGGAACCCAGCTTTTGATGGGGGGTGCCGTCGATTTCTTTATGGGATATACATCTGCTGCCATCAAAGCGGTCGAAGAAGGAATTCCTAAAATCACTGTGGCCGCAATGTTTCAGAAAGACCCACAGATTTTACTCGCCCACCCCGACACAGGCATTGAGACCCTTGAAGATTTGAAAGGGCGACCTATTTTTATTTCAGCGGCGGCAAACACCACATACTGGCCTTTCCTCATGGCGAAATATGGGTTTACTGAGGATATGAAGCGTCCCTACAACTTCAACTCAGGCCCATTTCTCACGGACACCAATTCAGCTCAACAGGGATACCTGAGTTCAGAACCCCGAAAAATTGAGGAAGAAGGAGGATTTGCACCGCTCGTCTTCCTATTGGCTGACTATGGCTACGAACCCTATTCCACGACCATTGAAACGCGGAAAGAGATCGTCGATAGTAATCCTGACCTTGTGCAGCGTTTTGTGGATGCATCCATCAAGGGCTGGTATAGCTACTTTGATGATCCCACTCCTGGGAACGAACTCATCAAGCAAGACAACCCTGAAATGAGCGATGAACAGATTGCCTATGGTATCGCCAAAATGCAGGAGTATGGCATTTTGATGTCTGGTGATGCTGAAAGCCTTGGGGTTGGTGCAATGACCGATGACCGATGGAAATCTTTCTTTGACACGATGGTCGAAGCAGGGATCTTTAGCGCTGATACAGACTACACCGAAGCGTATACCCTCAACTTTGTGAACAAGGGTGTTGACGCCTATACCTCTTAAGCTAAAGCTCACCTATTTTGCGTCTTTTGGTGGTTGTCCTTCGCCGGAGTCAGGGGACAACCACGCAATCTAAATAGCTAACGGCTTAACTAAACAGGGAACTGGTGTGCAGATGCTGTTGGGCAGAGCGAATAAGTACCTGGGCGTTATTAAAATCAAAAGCCTAAATCCTGTGCCCCCCGCTCGCGGGCGGCACAGGATTTGGAAGCATACGTTTAATTAGGGCTATCTCCTTACATTAGCTCCCTGTTTTTTGGTCTCTATTCTTTTGAGCGAATGACATCTTCTCCTGCGATCGCCTTATCCCATGTCAGCAAAATCTATGCAAATGGAACCATTGCGCTCAAGGATCTGACACTCACCATTGATGACGCCGAGTTTGTGAGCTTGTTAGGGCCATCTGGATGTGGCAAAAGCACCGTTCTCAGGCTAATTTCAGGGTTAGGAGACATGACCTCCGGTATCTTGAGCGGACACACGGTGGCCTCGGAACAATCGATTCAGCGCAAGTTGGCCTATGTGTTTCAGGAATCGGCACTCATGCCTTGGGCAACCGTGTGGGATAACGTGTATTTGCCGTTGAAGCTATCGGGCATGCGTCGACGACTGGCGCATCATCGGGTAGAAGAGGCGATCGCCCTCGTGCATCTACAGGGATTCGAACATGCCTATCCGCGTGAATTATCAGGTGGCATGAAAATGCGGGTGTCTATTGCCCGCGCGCTAGTAACGGATCCTGAGATTCTGCTTATGGATGAACCGTTTGGTGCCTTAGACGAAATGACCCGCAGTCAACTCAATAGTGATCTGTTAGAGCTATGGCAAGCGAAGCAGTGGACGGTTGTATTTGTCACCCATAACATTTATGAAGCGGTGTATCTGTCAAATCGAGTGGTTGTAATGGCAGCTCGTCCCGGACGTGTCATCGCCGATGTACCGATTCATGCGCCCTATCCGCGCACACGAGACTTTCGAACCTCTCCGCACTATAACGATTTTTGTCGCCAGCTCTCTGGCCACTTGCATCAAGCAGGAGCCACTCATCTTTAGCGTCGATTATGTTATCAGTTAGCTTAGAGAAACACAGCCAATCATGATGATGGACTCACGAACATATACCTGGACGTCATTAAGACCAAAATCCCAAATACTGTGACGCCAGATATGTGGGCGTCACAGTATTTGGAAAAGTACGTTGAATGATGACTACTGACGACCTAAACCCAAACCAAGTTGGGAACTGTTGTTTTCTCGAAGGGAAAACGACAGTTCCCAACCTAGACGAGGTTTGAAATTAATGTGCGGTAAATATTAACGATGGAAACACTACTTGGCATTGCAATTGGAGTTGGGCTGAGCGCTGCTGCAGGATTTCGGCTAGTGGTGCCATTTTTGATCATGAGTATTGCCTCCCTCACCGGACATGTGTCTCTCGCCCCTGATATGGCGTGGATTGGCACTTCTCCAGCTTTGGCGGCTTTTGCGATCGCCACCCTATTAGAAATATTGGTGTACTTTATTCCATGGCTAGATGACCTCATGGGAGCGATTTCGATTCCTGTTGCCGTAGTCGCGGGCACAGTCATCACAGCCTCGTTCATCACCGATATGAGTCCGTTTTTGCGATGGACATTGGCGGCGATCGCCGGAGGTGGCGTTGCTGGTAGCGTAGAGGTGCTAACCACAGGGCTACGATTTGCGTCAACCGTGGCCACTGGGGGAATGGCCAACGGAGTGGTATCCATCGGAGAACTGCTGAGTTCTACTGTTCTTTCAATGCTGTCATTTGTCTCTCCCATGATGGCCGTAGGGCTTGTCATTCTCTTATTGTTTTGGAGCATTCGGAAAATGCAGCGCATTTTGGCCAGTCGTCGTCATCAAGACCAGACAATCTCTACCTATTCCAGGACATCATTCGATACACTAAAGCAGCCCATGGGCATGAGACTGAGATAACGTGAGTCAACATTAATGACACCAACGAACGTCAAACTTTCACAACTCCGAATGTTGGTGGCTGTTGCCGAAAACGGTAATTTTGGGAAGGCTGGACTCAGTCTTGATTTATCTCAATCAAGTATTAGCCACGGGGTTGCAGCATTGGAGGAAGAGCTGGGTGTTGTTCTCGTAAAACGAGGGCGTCACGGCGCACACCTCACCCCGGTTGGTGAAGAGATCCTCGACTATGCACGGCAGATGTTGGATCTGTCTGAGGCGATCGCCAAAACAGCGAATACAGCTCGCGGCCTAGACGGCGGCGTTGTCCAAATCGCGTCGTTTCGGAGTTTTGCGACTCATGTTCTGCCCCCCATCCTTGTCCGATTTCAAGAACGTTATCCAAACGTGAAAGTTAGCATTACTGAACTTTCTATGCAACAAGCCGTTGAAGGATACGTGCGCACAGGGGCAGCAGATATTGGGCTTCTACATTTGCCTGTCGATCAAACCTTTGATTCATGGGAGTTTTTACGCGATGAGTATCTAGTATTTATGCCTCCCAATGTATCATTATCGTCCGATTCATTAACGTGGGATGAATTGTTGCAATATCCCATTATCATGCCACCTGACGATGATAGCTGTTCTAAAATCGTTCGAGAGCATGTGGCGAAGCACAACCAAAAACTGAACGTAGCCTACGAAATCAAAGAATCGTCAACAGCCATCAGCATGGCTTTGCAAGGATTGGGAGTTGCTATTTTGGCAAATTTAGTTGCTCAGCCAATCCCTAAAGAACTGAAGGTCTGTAGCCTACCTGTAAAACTGGAGCGACTAGCAGGGTGTGCTGTTCGCAAAGATGCGCTGCATTCGCCTGCGGTATATGCCTTTTTAGACGCCTTAAAGCAAACATAGTCAACAGGAAATATAGTCAACAGGAAATGTTTAGTGCCGCTCTCTGATCAGTACTTGGGCGGAATTAAAAACAAAACCCAAAATCCTGTAACTCCTGCACAGTAAGAGTCACAGGATTTGGGAGAGTACGTTGAATGATGGCTAGCCATTGATGAAATTGTGAGTGGAAGTCATGCGAAATATGACTCCCACTCACAATTCACACCTCAAATCAGGCATCCCGTCGCGATAATCCTACAGATGGTGAGAGTTATAATCCGGTTAAGTACCTGGACGAAATTAAAACCAAAACCCCAAATCCTGTGACTCCTGTGCAGCGGGGGGCACAGGATTTGGAAGGTTACGTTTACTGATGTCTAGCTACTTATCCCTTTTTTGATGTCAACAAGGCTGCTAAAACGCATGATATATGACTGCATTGTGGTGGGAGCTGGCCCTGCAGGTGGTTCTGCTTCATATCACCTAGCCAAACGAGGCCGCTCTGTTCTCGTCCTAGACAAGGAATCGTTACCTCGTTATAAGCCTTGTGGCGGTGGCGTCTCACCTCAGGTTGCCGAGTGGTTTGATTTTGATTTTTCCCCCGCTATTTCGTTTAAGGTGGATACGCTCCGATACACCTGGAATAAGAGCGATGTTGTGGAAGTTCCGGTAGGAAAGATGCAGCCAATCTGGATGGTGCGTCGAGACACTTTTGATCATTTCTTGATGCAGCAAGCCCAAGCTCAAGGTGCAGAGCTGAAGGATTCGACTACGGTCACAGGAATCGAGTTTCAGGGCGATCGCTGGCAAATCAATACCACGGAAGATTGCTTCCAATGTCGCTATCTCATTGCTGCCGATGGCGCAAAAGGTCCCATGGCAAAGTGGCTCGGATTCACCCAACGGAAACGTCATTTAGCTGCCGCCTTAGAAGCAGAAGCAGCCGCAGAGGTTCGGGACGACGAGCCTGTCCACTTTGAATTTGGCATGGTTAAGAACGGCTACATCTGGAATTTTCCCAAAGCAGACGGCTATTCTCTTGGGGTAGGAACCTTTCGGGGAGGCACCCCCCAAAATTTTCGACAAATTCTCACCGATTATGCCGCCATGTTTGGAGTGGAGCTGAAGGATACCAAGCAATATGGGCATCCACTCTGCCTATGGGATGGTGATCAAAAACTCCACACAGAACAGGCGATTCTAGCAGGTGAAGCCGCCTGTGTTGTTGACCCGTTTACGGCTGAGGGCATTCGACCATCCCTGTTTAGTGGAATGAAAGCAGCTGAATATACTGACCAAGCCTTGGGGGGTGATATCAACGCACTGGAAAATTACACAGCGGCGATCGCCCGAGAATGGGGCGCAGATTTAGTTTGGGCCCAACGATTGGCAAACGTGTTCTATCGACTACCGAAAGCCGGGTATGAATTTGGGGTCAAGCGCCCTTCTGCCTCGCGACGAATGCTGCAGATCCTCCTTGGAGAATCGCGCTATGCTGATGTTGCCAACAAAGCAATTAAACAATTGAGTGGTGGGTTGATTCCTGGTATCGGCTAGAGCCGCTATCACTGCTGATAAGTAGCTAGACATAAGTAA
>JBCCWF010000297.1:0-8375 GCA_039194035.1 Cyanobacteria bacterium P01_E01_bin.6
ACCATATTGGTGCGATCTGGACGTTCATCCACGAATATAACCGCTTAGTCAAGGAGCGGCTCATTGAGTCTGCACATCCCACTATTTTCTCTGTCCTTTACTAAAATGCACTACCGATGAATTTAAAGCAATGACATCACGGCGATCGCGCTTAATTTGGTTGTGGCTTCTAACCCTCCTTTTCTTGCTAAGAGTGATTGGACAACTTCTTGTCGTCTGTTGTCGGGTGTCTTGGCTACCGCCGATGTCACATTGGTATTCAGGATTATTGCCATACCCCATTATTTCCCCAACTCAGCTCATCATTCTTGCACTGCAAACTAAGATCAACATCGATTGGGCAGATCAGGTGAGATGGTTTGCGCGCCCTCACCACCGATTTGGCAATGGATTACAGTGGTTCAGCTATGGGTATGCTTTTGTGATGGCCGTGCGCTATGTCTTGACCATGACTGTCTACCCAGAGCGTCGCTGGTTTGGGGAAGGCACCATTCCCATTATTTTTCATGTCGTTCTTGCCGCCTATGTGTATCTCTGGGGACAAGCACATCGTCAACCATGAAGATCACTGATCGCTTCACCCCTCCCCTTTCCATGCGTCGAAAAAGCCTCCTACTCACCCTTCTCGCCTGCCTCACCATTGGGATAATTGTCGGCATTGCCTCCATTCCGGCGATCGCCGCTTTTGGGTTGGCTCATGATTTTGGCTATCGACCTGCAACGTATCGGGTACGACTAGAGCGAAGCGTGACGGTGACCGCCGCAGATGGGACGGCACTGGTGGGCGATATTTATCATCCTCAAACTCAAGAACCGACACCCACTGTTTTAGTCCGAATTCCTTACTCGAAAACGCTGCGCAACACGCTATTTTCTCGCACCATTGGGTATTTGTGGGCAAGTCGGGGCTATACAACTCTGATTCAGGGAACGCGAGGACGATATGAGTCTGGTGGCCGCTACACTCCGTTTATACATGAGACGGGGGATGGACAAGCCACCCTCGACTGGATTTCCCATCAGCCCTGGTATGACGGACAAGTGGCGATGTGGGGCGGATCTTATTTTGGATATACGCAGTGGGTTTTGGCGCATCCTGGCAACCCACAATTAGCCGCCTTGATTCCTCAGATTTGTAGCACTAGCTTTTATCGAATGTTTTATCCAGGTGGTGCTTTTTCGTTAGAAAGTGCACTGTTTTGGGCCACTCTCAGCTATGGCGATCGCGACATTGCCCTGGCGCAAGAAGACATTCAGAAGGGATACGAGGGCGTTCCATTGATTGAAGCGGACGATCGAGCTGTTCAAGATATCGATTTTTTCAACGACTGGGCTGGAACGCCCAATGCTACCGATGCCTATTGGCAACAGGTGGATGGAGACGAACGGGTCAAATCTCTCAATGCTCCGGCTTTGTTAATGGCGGGGTGGTACGATCCATTTCTCCCTAGCCAACTTGACGACTTTCAGAAGATTCGTGCTGAAGCAGACGCTGATATTGCTGCCGCAACTCGCCTAGTGATTGGGCCATGGACCCATGCCCGCACGGTTACGTTCCCCGATGGGGTAACTCCTCGAAACTACCGTCTGGAAAGCATTGAACCCAGTATTCCCTGGTTTGATAAGCATCTCAGCCCCTTTCATACGGATGCCTCAGCTAAGAATCGATATCCTTCTCCTGTTCGCATTTATGTGATGGGAGCGAATGAGTGGCGTGATGAGCAGGAATGGCCGTTGGCGCGAACTCACGACATGCCGTTCTATTTGCATAGTGGAGGGCATGCAAATGGTGCATCGGGGGATGGATGGCTGCGTCGTGACCCTGTGAATCCATCAGAAGAGGGCGATTCTGAGTGGGATAGATTTATCTACGATCCGACCCAACCAGTCTCAAGTGCTGGGGGCACTATGTTGGGAAGCCGCTCAGGCATCGCACTTCAGAATGAGATTGAAGCACGCGAGGATGTGTTGAACTATACGACACCTCCGTTGCCAATGGATACCGAAATTACTGGCCCGATTCAACTCATCCTATATGTGTCTACGACAGCACCCAATACTGACTTCACGGCCAAGCTGGTAGATGTTTATCCCGATGACGGAGCCTACAACGTATCTGACGGAATTTTACGGCGTGATTATCCTGCTACTGCGATCGGGAATGCATCGAGTTCAAGTATTGATGAAAGCTCCGTTACTGAGATTCAGATTGACCTGTGGCCAACGAGCCAGGTCTTTCGCCAAGGGCACCGCATTCGTCTGGAAGTATCGAGCAGTAACTATCCTCGCTTCGACCGCAATCCCAATACGGGACAATTTATTCCGACTGAAGAGGACGTGGCGATCGCCCATCAAACGATTTATCATACCGATATCCTGCCATCTCGTCTGATATTGCCATTGATTCCAGCTAGCTCCTCACCTTAGAGCTGGATGTCATTGCTTCATGGTTGCGTCATAGGATTCACCATTAAGGTCGGTGGCTTGCATTTTAAGCCGAGATTGTGGGGCGCGGAGCACCCCTACAATCCCGAGAAGTTTTTCCTGGCTCTTTTGATCAAACTGACCATATTCGAGGACGATGAGGCGCTAAGCTCAATGCGCTTTTTCGAAGAGCATCCCAAGCAATCATGAATAGCTTACGTGCCTCTACGGTAGACGTTCCTCGATATCGACATAGGATTCCTTCACAAAGTCGTGTAGCCCCTATCTTCGTCCGGTGAGTTTGCTTTGAAATCGACGGTAACTGCGTTAGCCACTGTGCTCGAATCTGATTCAGTACATCAATATCTACAACCGTACCCACAAAAGCAAAACTACCGACAACCGGGCAGTTTGCTAAACCATGCTGCCGTTGAAGCATGATATTTCCACCCTGAATATATTGTCGATCAATCCATAGGGGGTGATCAGCGCGCCAAATTTCTGTGTGCGATCGCCATTCTCCTTGTTCAAATTGCTCACCACGGGCACTCCGACCTAGTCGAACCAGCTCCCATCCCATCCAGGTTGCGCCAGGGGAAAGATGTACAGTGGTGTTCTGATGGTACTTGGCTCCATTAAATACGATTGATTCTTGCGGGAACCATTCTAATCGGGCGTGGTCAGACAATGTAAGCGTTGTGGTTTGGACAGCGTTAGCTCCTGAACTACGATAAATTTTGGTGGCTGCAGCAGTCGTCAATAATCCATGGGATGATTCGCTCAACCGAATATTTGTTGAGAGGCGATCGCCGCCCACGATGCCTCCCGCCGTGTGAAGCATGACCCCATGACAAACGGCTGGCCCTTCTGGATAAAACGGCCGTTGGAACTTTAATGGAGCCTGAGCATTGCAATGACCTACTTGAGTCTTGCCGTCTCGGGTATCAAACGCGAGGTCGAGTCGACCATGCCATCCTGAGCTGAGTTCGGAGAGTTGGTTCATGCGTTGGCGAAGGAAATATCTGCTTAGAGAAAAGGATACGTCGTTGAGGTTTGGGTTCTGTACATTGCGTTGGGCATAATTCCATCAGATGTTACGTTTCTCTGGATTCATTAACCCTGTGCTTTTTGCCCAACTCCTACCAGTAACCATCTCTCCCATTGTTCTTACGTTGGGCATTGTTGCATTTGCACTCGTGTGCTTTGTTGCAGAATGGTTTCCTGTCGATTTAACGGCGATCGCCGTTGCTGTTCTTCTTATGGTATGTGGCATTGTCACACCAGAGGAAGGAATTTCAGGGTTTGGCAATTCTGCCACCATAACGGTCATGGCAATGTTTATTCTAAGTGCGGGGATTGCGAAAACAGGAATGCTGCTGACCGTTCGCAACTTTCTCATGGAGTGGGGGGGAAGAAGCATTTCGCGCCAGATTTTTGTCATGGGCATGATTGTAGGGCCAATTACGGCTTTCATTAATAACACGGCTGTCGTGGCTGTCTTTCTTCCCATCATTGAAGATCTGTGCAAGAAACAAAACGTCTCTCCTTCGAAGTTGATGATTCCGCTCTCCTACGCCACGGTTCTGGGCGGGATGTTGACAGTTGTGGGAACCTCGACCAATGTTCTCGCCAGCGGTCTTTCGGCTCAATTAGGGTTTGGAGAATTTCGTCTATTTGAATTCACACGACTGGGAATCGTTATTTTTTGCATTGGTATTCTCTATCTCACGTTGATTGCACCCAAGTTATTGCCTGTTCGAAGAGACAGCAATAGTACCTTAATTGGCGACAGCTATGACCTCAAAGAATACGTCAGCGAAGTTGTGGTAACGCCTCGATCAAGTCTCATTGGACAAAGCATTCGTTCCAGCGGCATTCAGCGGAAATTTGATATTGACGTGCTGGAACTCGTGCGAAATGGTACGCACTTTCCTCAACCGCTTGCGAACAAAGCACTCCGAGTCAATGATGTCCTGATTGTCAGAAGTTCTAAAGAAGATCTGCTAAATATAAAGGCTGAGCAAGGGCTGGAAATTCTGCCCGATGTAAAATTTGGGCAAGACTCGCCTGAAGCTCTTGAAGTTGAGTTGGCTTCTGGAGAGGAGGGAATTGCAGAAGTCTTGATTTTGTCGAACTCTCGCTTAAATGGCTCAACTCTGAAAGAGATTCGATTTCGGCAGCGCTACAATGCAACGGTGTTAGCCATTCGGCGAGGGCAGGAATTGATTCGTGAGCGGTTAGGCAAAGTTCCGCTTCGGTTTGGGGACTTGCTACTCGTGCAGGGGCCTAGTGAAAGTTTTCTAGGGTTGCAAACGACCCGTGAATTGCTTGTGCTTGAACAACGGGATATCGAGAGTCAGCGACGAGAAAAATCATGGGTGGCGATCGCCATCATTGTGGGAGTTATTCTGTTCGCAGCGTTCAACGTTACGCCAATTTTAATCAGTGCCCTAGCGGGAGTCGTGTTGATGGTGCTCACAGGTTGCCTCAAACCCGGAGAAGTTTATGGTGCCGTGCGCTGGGACATTATATTTCTTTTGGCGGGCCTAATTCCTCTTGGTATTGCGATGGAAAAATCAGGCACCACCCGCTGGATTGCTGATCAATTGCTAATGCTAAGTGGCAATCTGTCAGGCTATTGGATTTTGCTGCTGTTCTACATGGCAACAACCCTCTTGACGGAAATTTTGTCCAACAACGCCTCTGTCGTATTGATGATTCCAATTGCGGTAGAAGTTGCAAGAAGTCTCAGCTTTAATCCAATCGCCTTCATGTTTGCAGTCACGTTTGCGGCATCCAATAGCTATATGACACCCATTGGATATCAAACCAACACCATGGTTTATGGCCCAGGCGGATATCGGTTTCTAGATTTCACTCGCGTAGGAGCACCCCTTAGCATCACCCTTGCAATCGTGACACCTGTGTTGATTATCCAATTCTACGGACTGTAGTCATGACTGGAAAAACGTCTCAAAATTACAGCGAAGAAACGAGGAATTAGGGCGCGCGTTGCGCACCCAAAATTCTGGTTCCTCTATAAAATGTCGCCCAGTCGTGTGTCGTGTTGCTCAGTGGCTTTGAACATCAGGCGTTGTGAATAATGCAATGTGCGGGATGCGATTCTAATGCTTTTTAGGAAGGAGGATTGGTAACCTTGAATCGGCTAGTGCATTGACCGTGAATATTGACCAAATAAGGAATACAGTATGTCAGCGTGGCCGAGAACCAGCGATCGCGATTCATCTCATTATTTAGCAGTGCTTTGCCGTGGTTGATACTGAACAAGACCGTACCCACCACAAGCGTAACCTTTAGGGCTGACGGAACCATGGTTTGATCAATCAGACATGAGCAATAGCCTATCAACGGATTTTTGCTAGACATCAGTTCAATATAAAAGAAGTGGCGCATTAAGATTTCTGATAACATCATATCTCGGCACTTTTAGAATCAAAAATTGGTTGCTGTCATGTAAGTAACGTCAGTTCGGGTGAAGTCGATTGGGGAAGTACCCACGCTAAGTGGAGTCCAGGTTTCTTCGGCTGATGACAATAAGCAATGAGACCACAGAATAGGTGTCGTTTAATTATTTTTAGTTGAGAGAAAATTAGTCGAATTTGATCACAGGTGAATCAGGATTTTCAGTGTCAAATCGATAGCTAGAAATGGTTCCTGTCTCTGTATCGAGGATACTAAACACCGTTAGGGTGTTGCTAGCAACAAAGGGCAAGGCATTGCCTTCTGCATCAACCACCGGATCTATCGTCGGTATTATGGGGTCGAGACCATTGGGATCGCCGAGTGCTACATAGTCTTCTTTGTAGCCAATCGGAATCGGACGTCGCTCATCCTTCCAATAGGCTCCGTAGGTATTGCCCACGTTGGATGTTTCCAAATAATGGGTTCCGCGCTCACTGGTAAATCGATTCCACAGATGAGAATGTCCATAGAATACAAGATTCGTGCCTGCGTCTTCGACGAGAGGTATGACATCGCGAATGAGATAATCAGCAGATTTAGGATACTCATATCGAACAGCTTTCACGGTGCCATCGGGAAAAGAGTCGATAAATTGAACTGGATCCGTATAGGCGGGAACAATGTTGTCCCCAAGGGAATGGGGTGGGTGATGGAGCATCACAATTTTATAGGGTGCTTGAGTGAATTCGGGGCTGGTAAGTTCTGCCTGCAGCCATTCATATTGAGGGCTGCCGGGGGCGATCGCCTCAAAGATATGTTGCCCGAATCCCCAATTCTCAGGTGAGGTCAAATCCTTATCCTGCTCTCGATATCGCCCTCTTGAATCGTTATTCAAACTTGGTCTTCGCCAGATGTTGGTGGCAAAGAGTGAGACTACCCGCACATCCCCAAAGGTAGTGGCATAGTAGCGAGAGTGTCCGACATTGTTTTTAGGCAACGTGAACATCTCTTCATAAGTGTCCGTGTTGAAGGAGTTGTTTTCAATCCACACATCTTCCGTGTGTTGATCTTGGTCTGGATTAATGTCGAGGGCTTTTTCCTGGTAACGCTTTTGGGCGATCGCCCGTGGCACTGGATCGCCAAACTGTTCTCCGATTGTTTTTTCTGTGGAGAATCGCCCCATGACTTCGTGATTTCCGATCGTTGGAAAAAGTGGAGCAAACTGAATCAATGGACTCCCTTGATATACCGTTGTCGTACCCGATGCGTCGTCTAGTGGCGCATTCGCATAGCCTTGAAGAGCAGGAAAAAAGGCTCGCCCTCGATTGTCATCAAACCACTCAGATGCACGATCGGGAATATTGACTAAATCGCCCGCTAAGAAGATGGCATCAATGGTTCCTACCGTTTCTTTGACCTTCTGCAAATTGGCAGGAGTCATGGGCATTAGCTGATGATCCGATGTGAGCAGAATCTTTAGTGGCGTACCGGATGTGGGCAATGGGGCTAAGTCGTAGGCATTACTCTCCACCGTTTGTCCGTCATCTTGTGTGCTGACCACCCGATAGGGAACTCGCACACTAGGAGATAGACCGTCGATTTCGGCTTCATGTCGCCAAATCTCTCGATCTACAGGGCTGCTGTATATCTGGCCTTCTTCCGTTTGCTCGCCCACCCGTGATTTGGAATCCTCTCGTAATCGCGACATTTTGCGTGTTGTGGCCGATATTGATTGTTCAAGGCGATCGCCATATTGAACGATGTGCTGACGCCCTTCAAATTCGGTAAACCAGACAACCCGAACGGAGTCAGCCGTCGGCAACTGGAGAAACGGATCGGTGAGGAGCATGGGAGATGAAGCGGTCATAGAGCCTGAAAAGAAGTTGATTACCATCAAGACGTATGCCAGTGCAACAGCAATGACTGTCGCCGTAAAAATGATGCGCCCATTTGAATAACTACCCATGAATCGCTGTTTAGAAATAAAGATTCAATTGCCTGAGTTCCATACCTGAGTCCTATGTTATACAGGCACCATAGTATGGTCACGCTGCCTACATAACATTGGGTGCTTAATATTGGATGCTATGGAATGCCGCTTCTTGAACAGCAATCTAACGTGCTAGACAGCATCATCCTATCGCGATGTATCCATGATGAATGTAGGCGTCAATGGTTAATGAGAGTATTTCGGTCTTGAGGTTGCTTTCGGTTTTAATTTCCACAGCTGATTTAAGAAAGGATATCGACATCGTGCGATCGCCCTCAACTGGCTCAGGTATCAACACGACACGACGTGGAAACGTTTATAGATGACCCAGGGTTAGGGGCGTGCGTTGCGCGTCCCTAACCCTTATTCTTTCTTGCAATTTTGAGAAGGTTGCCAAGTCATAAACACTAAGGGACTTGCTAGAAAATAAAAAAGATACCCAATAGAGGGGCGGGGGGGGGGGGGCGCCCCCCCGCAAGATGTCAGTTTTGTTTTGGGACGACCACCCAAGGGGGGGGGGGGGAGCCGGTGGCCCAAA
>JBCCWF010000298.1:0-8340 GCA_039194035.1 Cyanobacteria bacterium P01_E01_bin.6
GATTGATCTGGTCATGGGAAAATCGTTCGCAATGGTCGGCATAGTTGGTCAGGGTATAGTTGATTTGACTGACCAGAAGATATTGACAATAGTCCAGGCGGCTTACAGAGTCGTTCATTGACTGACTCTAGCGAATGATTCCCTGTTTGTGGCTCTACTGCTCCTCTCGCTCTGCGTAAGTCCTATTTATTTCTGATTAGCTTATTCCTGATCAGTTTATTTCTAATTAGAACTATTAGACAGCGAAATTACTCCACTATGAGCACATTACTCACGCTGATGAGATCGACTCATTCGCAGGTCACTAGAGGTCTAGGTCATCATCAAGATGGCAAGAGATTAGAGAACTTTAAGAGGTTGATCCCTTTTTGAAGAATGAGATAGACGTGATCCATTTAAATCTTGAATTCATATAATTCTAATTAGAACTATATGAATTCAAAATAGCATCTCTGTTTGGCGATCGAAATAGACAACGACCAACCAGTTAGACTCTGCCTAGAACACTTGGCGGAGTCGACCTAGAAGCACCTTTAACAGCTCCATCTCGGAAACGTTGAGCGTTTCGAAGCGCTGCTTCATGTCTGCAATATGGGCAGGAAAGACTTGCTCAAAGAGTGCTTCACCATCAGGGGTGAGCTTGACGACAACGCTGCGGCGGTTCTCGGGCGGGATTTCACGGGTGATCAACGCTTTCTTTTCTAGTCGATCGACGACGCCGGTTAATGTTCCCTTGGTAATCAACGTCTTTTCGCCAATTTCGCCCATGGTTAGGCCAGCAGTGTTTCCCAGCGTCGCAATCACGTCAAACTGAGCTGGCGTGAGATCATAATGACGAACAAATGCCTCTGAGTAGGTCGAAAATGCTTGATAGGTTCTCACTAGCTCTCTGATGGTGCCTAGAAATGGTTCTTTTGCCGCAATAGCCGGAGAGTAGGGAGTGGACATGGGAGAACAAACGCCTTCAAAAAGTCTTAGTCAGTACTATTGTAGGTTCATTAGACTACGATGCTACTGGAAAAGCCACCAGATGATGAGTGCAACTCCTAAGCCAACGAAAACCCAAAAGATAAACGACGTTTTGAATCGCTGAAATAGGCGGATAGGAAGAAAAATAAGAAATCCAATTCCGCTGAAAATGTCATAGAATCAGCCGAGTTTTTCCATCGGTTGAATTAATTGTTCTGCCCAGTCTTGGCCATGCTGCTCAAACGCCCGTTTACTAATTTCTGGAAGAGGAACTGCATTGATGGGTAACTTGAGTATCTGCCAAATCTTGATCGCGTCAAGCTTCATGATTCGGGCTTTTCGGATATTGCCTCCCTGTCGATAAATATTGCTGAGGTTCCATAGTGAAAGTGCTTCACCGCGGTGATCGCCAATCTCTCGCGTGATGGCAAGGGACTGCTGCTGGTAGTCGATGGCCTACGGAGAGTCCCCTAACGACTGGTACGCAGTCCCCAGATTGCCTAAGGAGTTGGCTTCACCGCGGCGTAGAGCTTTGCTCGTGCCATGGGCCTCGCCAATCTCTCGCGTGATGGCGAGGACGCGCTACGCTGGCAAGCGGAGTTCCCTATGCCGATGAGGCGGCGCACGCGGACGAAACAAATGAGAAGCGATGTTGCTGCATGTAGCGGATGATAGTCGGGCCTTCGTGGACAGGCATCTCAAACTGTCATCCATCCATCGGAAACATTACCCCCATGGGCTTACCTTGATGGGCATCTTTTTTATTTGCAGATCCCTTATTTAAGCGCAAGTCCCTTATTTTGGCTTCCATTTTTAGGAAAGATGCTGGGGCGCTCTGAGTCCCAACATCCTGCTAAATTTTTCCCAGCTTAAGTTATAAGCCCCTATCTTAGTTCATGCATTTATCTCAATAAAATCCAAGGCTTTAGGCAGACTCTTGACGGTCGAGGCTAAAACCTAATAGTGCCAGTGCTTTAGAAATTTTTGCCCTAGATGGCAATGCCTCTGGAGGAGTCATCCCAGATTCTCTGGCTGTTTCAAGCAGCTCTCGAATCAAGCTATCAAGGCTATCATTCACATCGTTAGGTAACTTCTCAACACGCCCCTGATAGGCAAGCGTATACAGCTCCAAATGATGCACACCAATGACCCTTGCCAGCTTTCGCAGTGTTTCAGGAGTCGGGCATGTTCCTTTAAAGCACGCACCTCGAAGTCTCGGCTGGGGAATCCCAGACAGCTCCGCAAGACGATTCATACTAACGTCATGCTCTTGTAAGTACTTGAGGATATGTTTTCCTAACGGAGAACAGTCTTCGGGCTTAATCTGTAACCGTGCTGGCATTGCTCTACAAGTAAAGAATAGAGTGGGCTACGACCAATAAAACCGAATTAAAACAAACGAAAAAAATTAGGCTTGAAAACTAAGGGGACTAAAGATCAACGACTAGGTCTACCCATGAGCTACACATGATAACGGCGCTATTCAGGATAGTATTAACTCGAATTAATTAAAATTGACTCGAATTAATTAAAAAATATTACTGTTTCTTGACTATTCAAATAATTATACATGCACAACTAGGGGAGCTATCTTCTATGCATTGATCGTCTTGTTCATCTCTCCTTGAAAGCATTCATTCATCAACACGACAGGTTTTGTTAAATTAATCTGCTCATTCTAAAATAACTTCCATTCTAAAACCGTAGCCTGTGATATTGCTCTACTTTCTCACGGTTTCTTTCATTGTCTATAGAACATGTGTTTTGTTGGGCGATCGCCCATTAAGCTAGTGAACATGCCTGCTGCGCTATGTCATTCAAGTTGACAATGACGTTGTAGAGCGACATCCGTTCAAACGCATGTAGTTCAAGCCCTATGGTTGCGGAGAAAACCCCTAACCCTCCAACTCTCAGACCGTATCAAACTGAGTTGATCAACGATCTCTACGCAAAAATCAACGCAGGATTTACTCGGATCGCTATCATTGCTGGCACTGGAGCCGGAAAAACCGTCATTGGAGGGCAAATCTGCGCGCAAGCAGAGGCTCAAGGGTGTTGGTTACTGTTCATCGTGCATTTGGATGTGCTGGTGGGACAGACCTATGAAAAGATGAAATCCTTTGGCCTTCGCTGTGGCTTTATCAAAGCGGGATGGAAAGAAGATCCAACGGCTCCGATTCAGATTGCCAGTGTACAAACCATGGGAAAACGAGACTGGTGGCGTCGTTGGCCAGCCAGCATTGTATTTTACGACGAGGCCCATACAACGGCCTTTAGTCAGGTGGGACAAGACGTCTTGTATTTCACCCATCCCAATGCTATTCACATTGGCATGACAGCGACTCCCTATCGCCTGGGCAAAGGACAAATGGGGGATCATTTCCAATGCTATGTGGCATCTCCCGTCCCATCAACACTCCAGGCAATGGGATTCTTGGCGTCAATGAAATATTATGGCGTACCGACGGACGGACAAATTGACCTAGGGGGTGTCCGAATCATTGCCGGAGACTATGACGAACGAGATTTAAAGAATGCGTGCGATCGCCCCGAACTGATTAACCGCATCGTGGAAGAGTGGCGGCGGCTGACACCCGGCAAACGCACCATTGCCTTTTGTGTGGATATTGGCCATGCACGCCATGTGGCCGAAATGTTCCGAGCGGCAGGCATCTCAGCCGACACGGTCGAAGGAGGGACACCGATCAAAGAACGAAAGCGCATGTACCGAGCATTGAGAGATGGACGGTTACTGGTCCTCACCTCTTGCAATGTCATCAGTATTGGGTTTGATGAACCCAGCGTCGAAGTGGGACTGTTGCTACGACCGACCCAATCCCGAGCTCTACATTTCCAGCAAATTGGTCGCGTCATGCGCATCTCGCCTCAAACCGGGAAGGACTACGGCATCATTCTCGATCAAGCCAGCAATCTCCAACGACTTGGCTTTCCGGAAGACATCAAAGATTATCATTTGCCCACCAGTCGTGAGTCTAAACACAGCCGCATTGTGCCAACCAAACAATGCCCCATGTGTCATCGCATCGTGCTGACGTTCGTGACCGAATGTCCCGACTGTCGCTATGAATGGCCGACGGAACCTTATGTGTGTGCCGATGATATGGTTGAGCTGCTGAGCG
Organism: Cyanobacteria bacterium P01_E01_bin.6; assembly: GCA_039194035.1. GTDB lineage: Bacteria > Cyanobacteriota > Cyanobacteriia > CAKZMO01 > CAKZMO01 > JBCCWF01. The sequence goes on from JBCCWF010000298.1 coordinate 4,110, forward strand.
ACGAACAACTGCGTCACGTCCAGGAAGAAAAAATGCGTCGATTTTTCAAAATCCAGCGGCGCAAAACCTTTGAAGAACAGCACACCCCAAGCTGGACCCGCAAGATTTTCTTCCAAACCTTTAGCAAATGGCCGAAAGAAGACTGGTATCGCAACGCAGTTTTTGGTCCCGACCCCACCGAAGAACATGCTCATGCCTACAAGGCCTATCTCGTGGCGATCGCCCAAAAGCACCAGCGTTCGATTGCTTGGGTGTTCAACGAGTTTCAGAAAGAATTTGGTCCAGACCACCCTTGGCACAACATTTTTCGGGATTCGTAGGCTTTGATCAGCGATTCATAAATCGCTGATCAAATCATCTAAATTTGGTTTGCCTAACTTGGCTTACGAACCATCACTCACTTCAAAAATAAATACGTAGGTATTTTGATACGGCACGCCTGTTCCCTTGAAAACAAAGTTTCCACTGATCATGAGAATAAGTAGCTAGCCATCATTAAACGTAACCTTCCAAATCCTGTGCCGCCCGCTGCGCGGGCGGCACAGGATTTGGGGTTTTGGTTTTAATTACATCCAGGTACTTAAGAGATTCGGTGGGTGCCCTCAATCAATGATTGATGCAAAACCTACAAGAGCTGCGATGTTCAAAAACACACTAGAAATTGGAAGAAGTACTCTAACTTACTTATAGAAATCATTAGTAATTCTATTGATAGGAAATAAGTTAAAGATGGTTACCTCCCTAGCTTCTCATGTAAATTACAACCATCAACCTATCGGTGATTCGAAAAGATCACCCTAAAAGACATCACTTGGCGACTGTTAGGGTGCTCTTACCTTGTGGCGATCGCCACAGGGTAAGTTTTCTCATGATGGCGATACCAAAACGGTTGATGATGTATCAATGCTGGAGACATGATGGCATCACTTTTATATTCACTGATGGCCTTGCTCCCAATCGCCACCGTTTTTTTGATGCTGGTTGTAGCAAGACGACCAGCAAGTCAGGCGATGCCAGTAGCCTATCTGATCACAGTCATCATTGCATTATGGGTTTGGCATGTCCCTTTCAGTGAGGTAGCCGCGTCTAGTGTTCAAGGATTCGTTGCAGCAGCCGAAATTCTTTACATCGTTTTTGGGGCAATTTTACTGCTGAATACATTGCAGGAATCAGGGGCGATCGCCACTATTCGTCAGAGCTTACTAGGTATCTCGCGCGATCGCCGAGTCCAAGTCATCATTATCGCCTGGCTATTTGGCAGTTTCATCGAAGGCGCTTCTGGGTTTGGTACCCCGGCTGTAATCACCGTGCCATTGCTCGTCGCGATCGGATTTCCTGCGATGGCAGCAGTAATTGCCGCATTAATCATTCAAAGCACCCCCTCCACCTTTGGAGCCGTCGGAACACCGATCATGATTGGGATGAATACCGGCTTAGCCAACGTGCCCGCCGTCGATCAGCACATGATTGATTTGGGCATGACTCAATCAGAATATCTTGCCACCATTGGGCAATGGGCTGGGATTTTTCATGGCATTATTGGCACCTTGCTTCCGCTGGTTTTAGTCATGGTGATCACGGCTGGCTTTGGAACTCGCAGGTCATTCATTGACGGACTGGCTGCTTGGAAATTTTCCCTATTTGCAGGGTTTGCATTCACCGTTCCTTATACCCTAATCGCGCTATTTTTAGGGCCAGAATTCCCAACATTAATTGGAGGGTTAGTCGGATTAGGAATTGTGATTCCTTTGGCTCGTCGCGGGTTTCTGATTCCGTCAGAGATCTGGGATTTTCCCACCTCGGATCAATGGTCAGATGATTGGTCAGGGCAAGTCCCTCAAGCCAAGGAATTACAAGTTAGTCACCTGTCTGTTCGTAACGCTTGGCTTCCTTATGTATTATTGGGCTTTTTCTTGGTTCTGACTCGGTTGGAGTTTTTGCCAATTCGCGGCTGGGTACAGTCCGCAACCTTCACCTGGAGCAATATTTTTGGCACTGATGTAACAGTATCAACTCAGCCGCTATATCTTCCTCCGACAGTGTTCATGATGGTGGTTGTCATCACGTATTTCATCCACGCAATGAAACCCCAAGCAATGCAGCGGGCTATTGTTCGTGCTCTACCGTTGTTGCAGAAAACGGCTTTGGCTCTAGGAGCAGCCGTTCTCATGGCTCGAGTATTCATTAATTCAGGCATCAATACAGCCGGATTAGCAAGCATGCCGCTGACATTAGCGGATGGCATGGCCCATTTAGCAGGACAAACATGGCCCTTGTTTGCTCCACTGATTGGAACCATTGGCTCATTTGTGGCGGGAAGCGTCACTGTAAGCAATATGATGTTTTCACTCTTTCAGTTTGGGGTTGCCCGCCAAATTGGAGTCTCCACCGCCCTTATTTTAGGATTGCAGTGCGTCGGTGCATCTGCCGGCAACATCATTTGTGTTTCTAATATCGTGGCAGCTGAGGCAACTGTTGGGCTTGTCGGTCGAGAAGGCATCCTTATTCGAAAAGTGCTAGTACCAACCCTGTATTACGTTGTCTTTGCAGGGTTATTAGGAGTATTGACGTTGCAACTCTTCCCTTTGATCGAATCATAGAGGCTCTAATAGGCCATAGGCCATCATAGCTATCTTTAGGGGGCTGGCTACAATCCTTTCAGGAACTTGGATATCGGTAGTTTAGTGACAGCATTTCTCGTTATTCCAGTTCCACTAGGTTACCGACTTTATATGGATGATCGACTATCGTCACATCTTCTAAATACGCGAACCTCTATAAAGCAGAGCCTTAAATACACGTAAACTCCTTTGCAGAAAATTAGCTATTTAAACACAGAATCTTTTTCTTTTACAGAGAATTCTTGACCTTTTTTAACCCCGATTCCAAGCATAATGAAGGGAATTAAGGGCCTAGCCTGTTGATCGTGTTGAAAGAGCTTAGAGTAAAAGATGATACGCAATGTGCCCCAGCGTGTGGATTTGCTCAACATTTCCCTCGACAATCTGTCCATGAACGAGTTGCTACCAAGGCTCGCCTCTGGTGGTATGGTCGTCACGCCTAATGTAGATCACATGGTGAAGCTACAGAACGACCCTGAATTTCATCAGGTTTATCGTCATTCTGACTATGTTGTCTGCGATAGCAAAGTTTTACTCTACGTTGCTCGCCTGCTTGGCAATCCATTACAGGAAAAGATTTCCGGCTCTGATCTGTTTCCAGCCTTTTATTCCTATTACAAGGATGATCCAGATATTCGTATTTTTCTTTTGGGTGGGCCGCCGGGGGTTGCTGAAACCGCGAAAGAAAACATTAACCAGAAAGTTGGCCGTGAGATAGTGGTTGCCAGCTACTGTCCCCCATTTGGTTTTGAGCATGATGAGGCTGAAAACGAAGCCATTATCAATTATGTTCAGCAGTCAGAGGCAACTGTTTTAGCCGTAGGGTTAGGTGCTCCTAAGCAGGAAAAGTGGATTTATAAGTATCGCGATCGCCTCACTTGTATTAAGACATTTTTAGCGATCGGCGCCACAATCAACTTCGAGGCTGGCTACACTCGTCGGTCTCCCAAATGGATGAGTGAGTCGGGACTTGAATGGCTATATCGACTTATGTCTGAGCCTGGGCGTCTCTGGAAACGATATCTTGTTGAGGATACTACATTTGCATGGCTTGTCGCGCAAAAACTGCTCAATCGGTATCAGTATCGATTGCCCATTGGCCAAGTCCTGCAAGAAGCCGGTTTACTCTCCGCAGAGCAAGTTGCACTAGTTTTGTCTGCTCAAAATCAATATCGTCAAAGACGTTTTGGTGAACTTGTGGTTGAACAGGGATGGTTAAGTCCGACGACTCTCGACTTTTTTATCGACGACTTTCCAATGCTTTCAAATATAAGTAGAGCCGAGCCACTGGGTCATTATCTGAAATCAGCTGCCCTGTTAGATGAGCAGCAAATTCATGCGATTTTAGCTGAACAAGCTCTCTATGGTGGACGATTTGGAGAAATTGCGACTACAAAAGGGTGGGTACCCAAGCCAACCATTGAGTTACTGCTATCGAATTTGCCCAAGCGCACCCCCAACCCAGAAAAACTCTCTGGCAACCAATACCGTCCTGCGGGTTAAGGGATCTGCAAATAAAGTACCAATAGAGGGGTAGCGGGCTAAGCCCACTACCCCTCTATTGGTACTTTATTTGCTATAGCAGAGAAGGAGTGCGTTAGGACATAATA
>JBCCWF010000299.1:0-8291 GCA_039194035.1 Cyanobacteria bacterium P01_E01_bin.6
ATTGACCTCAAGAAAAGGATCTTAGATTTCATTGCTTATTTCAATGACACCATGGCCAAACCATTCAAATGGACTTACGAAGGCAAGGCATTGAAGATCTGAGTAATGGTTGGTATATTCACGCCAGAGAGTACTAGTCACGTCTGCTATACACATGCCGCGATCGCTCAAGATTTTTGAAAAACTCGGTATTGAAGCGATCGCAGCCCCGACAGACTTCCGTATGACGTTTTCATCTAACTCAAGCAATCGTACGTGGAAAACTCAATTGCTTGAAGCCTTACCTGATGCAGATCGTCTGGAATATTCGACTCGTGTCATCAAAGAATATATTGGCTTCGTTATTTATCGACTGAAAGGATGGCTCTGAGGGATTCGAATCATATGGGACAATCTGCAGTACCGCTGTGTTCAAATCCTCAACATCTTGCCCCTCCAACATCTTGCCCTCTCAATGCAAACAATGACTCCATAAGTAGCTAGCCATCATTAAAATACAAGCCCATAATTGATGAGCTTAGCTTGCTGGATCGAAGGAAGGATTTGTGACTTAAATCATACGCAATCCTTAATGTAACGTTTCGTCTCAGACCCTGGTAAAAAATACGCAACCAGCCTTTTCAATAATTGATCAAATTTCCTGAAATCATTAGTGGTTACATGGATGATGGGTCAAATAGAATCATTCAACTGCCAATCAAGAAGAATGAGTTTGGTCAATTTAGGCCACTTGGAACGCTTGTTCCAAGATGTAGGTCTTGTTACTTTTTGGAATTGGCTTCTATTATGGTCGATGGTTCCTCTCACCCACCTATAGAGTGGTCAAGCATGTGAATGTTCGTGGTTTGATTCCCAGTATGTTGGGGCCTCTTGCGATTATCTTGTTTGCATTGCCTGTCGAAGCTGCTCAGCTACAGTTTTGGCGATTCAATGCCACAGAAAATCGACTCATTTTTACAACGGATGATGACGTCCAACCTCGGGCTCAGTTGCTCCGCAATCCCACTCGTGTGGTCATTGACCTTCCTGGTATTCAACGAGGCTCCGCATCACTCAGTCAAGTAATACCAAACTCTGCTGTGCGAGAAGTCCGTGTGAGTCAGTTGGACGATCAGACAACACGTTTGGTGATTGAACTGAACCCGAACTACACCATTGATCCGGCGGAGGTGGTTGTTCAAGGGTCCACGCCGACTCAGTGGGTTGTTCAACTACCCAATCCTGAACGCGTAGATGGCACATCAGCTGAGTCGAGTGATGCAGGCTTAGACACGGGGCCAGCATCATTAGTCGAAGGTGCAGCAACCCGATTAGATGGGGTGCGTGTGACTCAGAGCGGATTATTTCTCCAAACCGTTGGAGAGATTCCTGAAATTGATATTGATCGCAGCCGTAATCGACGACGGATCACCCTGGAGATTGAAAACACCTCGCTCTCAACCGAGATTGAAGAGGTCATTGAACTCAACGAATTTGGCGTAGAGGAGATTCGCTTTGAGCAGGAAGACGACGATCCTCCCACCGTCGAGGTTACGCTTGAATTAGACAATAACGACACAAACTGGCGGGCTAGTGCAACAAACCTCGGGGGAATTGCCCTCGTTCCGGCCGGAAGCTCGACACGCACAGGTGTCAATCGGCCACAGCAACCCCTCCCTCCCACAACTAGCCCTTCTCCATCTCAACCAACACCGACGATTGCAACCATCCAGCAAGTTGAGCTTGCCAATAATGGGACACAGGTGGTGATTCGGAGCAGTGAGACAATTTCGTCTTACACATCTGGATGGGATCGAAGGACAACGGACTACCAGATTGTGATCGCCAATGCGCGACTCGCAGAGGCGATCGCCGATCCCCAAATTCCAGCAGGTGGTGCATTACGAGGAATTCGTCTGCGCGAAGAAAACAACACCGTTATCGTATCCATCACACCTGCCGCTGGTGTACAGATTGGGCAGGTCAATCAGCCAAATCGCCAACTTTTAGCGTTGGGGCTTCAAGGGCAGTCTACCGCGCCTCCTGGATTTACTCCGGGTGCCCCCATTCAATTGCCCAATGTCTCAGGACGCCCCATCGTTGTAATTGATCCTGGCCATGGAGGTCGTGATCCTGGAGCGATTGGTATTGGGGGACTGAGAGAAACCAATGTGGTGCTGCCGATTTCTCTCCAAGTGGCGAACATTCTGCAGCAACAGGGTGTTGTCGTGGTGATGACGCGAACGACAGAACAAACCGTGGGATTAGAAGGGCGCGTGCAAATCGCCGAACGGTCTAACGCTAATTTGTTTGTCAGCATCCACGCCAACGCTATCAATCTAAGTCGGCCTGATGTCAATGGCGTCGAAACCTACTACGCGTCTGATCAAGGACTACGCCTTGCCCGCTCCATCCACAATAGTCTTCTACAAGCAACAGGAGGGCCTGATCGAGGGGTTCGACAGTCTCGTTTCTTTGTTCTTCGCAGGACATCAATGCCTGCTACGTTGGTTGAAACGGGTTTTGTGACAGGTGCTCGGGATGCGCCCTTGTTGAATGATCCGGCTTACCGAGAGCGCATTGCCCAGGCGATCGCCCAAGGTATTCTTCTGTATATTCAGGGGTACTAAATCTACGATGACTGATTTCACGCCTTCGACAGAAACCATCGCCCAAGAATGGTGGGTGCAGCGATGGGTTGACTTGTTGAACTCTTATCGCTTTAAGAAGCGGTTAGAACGGGGACGCATTTATGCGCGGGAAGGCCATATTCTCAGCCTGGAGTTTCGTCAATCCAAAGTTCATTCAAAGGTTCAAGGAACAGCACCTGCCCCCTACAAGCTCACCATCTGGATTGATGCGTTTACCGACGAAGATTGGGACTTTGTGATTGATACGATGGCTCAGAAAGCTGTCTATTCAGCCAAGCTATTGGCCGGGGAGTTGCCTGATGATATCGAGTCAGTCTTTACCACCAATGGCTTGAGTCTATTTCCCTTTGCGTTGTCGGATGTTCATTCACGCTGCAACTGTCCTGATCCCAAGAACCCCTGCAAGCATATTGCCGCCGTCTACTATCAGCTCGGGGACTTTTTTCGAGAAGATCCCTTTGTGCTATTCCAACTTCGGGGACGTTCCAGATCCCAGATTCTTGAAGCCTTGCGGCGTAAGCGAAGCGGCGTATCTAATGAGGAACAGAGCAAAGACAATACGACGAATGACCAGGTGATTGCGACATCAGACGCAGAATCATCGCTTAGCCCAGAAAAATTCTGGAACTATGACGACCCCCTTGACTCGTCTCTTGTGGTCATTACCCCATCAAGTGGGCCAACAATTTTGGATGTATTGGGCAAGATGCCTCTGGCTCCCCATGAGGCTCAAACAATCCGACAGCACCTAGACAGTATTTATCAAGCGGTTGGGCAGCAAGCCATGATGAAAGCGCTCAGTCGCAATGCGTAGGCGATCGCCAAGCAAGCATCTGTGTGCGCCGATCTGCCTAAACGTAGCCAATCTGCCTAAACGTGAATGACGTCGACGATCGCCCACCCCCTTAACTCGCTGATAAGTAGATGGCCATCATTAAACGTATCCTTACAAATCAAATCCTGTGCCGTCCGCGCAGCGGGCGGCACAGGATTTGGGGTTTTAGTTTGAATGACGTCCAAGTACTGATAGCAGTCCGCACGTAGGTTAGGTCATATATTTTTGTGGAAAGTCTCGCGGAGCGAGGCTTTCCACAAAAATATTGGTTCAACTTAAGCGCGGAGCGCTATATTACCTTGAGGCGCCTGATGGATAATCCAAGGGGACATTCATTCATATCACTCTTCGCCCAAGTGGTCTTGCATGATTTTCAATCGAATGGTTTGCGAAAGCTCACTTTGGGGGTCTCCCAGTTGGACTTCGACAATCTCGCTCGTTAACGGAGTCAAATAGTCCAATAGCGATCGCAAGTGAGGTGTACTGGCACCGCTATCCACATAAACCCGGTCCGCTAGCTTATTCATGCGTTTCCATGTGGTGTAAACCTTGGCGATCGCCTGCTCTAGTTGGGCCGACTGACTCACTAAATCAGCAGCAGAATTGAGACAACCGATGCGAAGCGCTTCTTCTAGTGCCCCTTCAAGGTCAAGTCCTTCCACATTCAGCGCTTGCACCTGAATGGCTGACTCCAGATATTTAGAGAGGTACTTTGCTTCGGCTGTTGCTTGCTTGAGCGTATCCACATCAGGGCTAGCCGCGACCTCAGTTTGTAAAGATACTTGATGAGATTCAGGAAGCTTCTCGACCTCTCGGACAAAGGGAGCCACATAGCGGGTGGGAATGGTGTGATTCGCCGCCTTTTCCCGAATCTCCTCTGGAAGCAAATCAGAGGTCATGGCAGTCCATTCATCGGAAAGCTGTCGGACTTCACGACGAGTAATGCGATCGCCTCGATGAGCTGCATCGCTGATCATTTGTTGCACCTCAGGAGACGCTTGAGCTGTTTCTACAAAGGCACGTTTGCTAAAGCGATTCATATCATCGGGTTCTAGCAACCCTTCCTGCATCAACACATCAGCACTGTCAGCCAATTCCATCAGCACATAGGCTTGACTTTTACTAATTTCTCGATCTTTGAGCCAGTTGAGGAAACCAGCTCCACGTCCCTCTCCACTACGCTTTTCGCGATCGCGCACGATGCGTAGAATGCGCCCTCGCCAGATATCGGTCTGCAAGTCGAAGCGATCGCACACATCCCATGCAAGGGTGATCTGCTTCTGGAAATCGATTTCTGAAATCTTTTCATCATCCGGATCGGGAAGCTGAAAGTTCAAGTCTGTGATGTTTTCAAGAGATTCGATGTCATCAGCAGTCCAACGGGTTGAGCGGTCAGCGGCGTAGGCCATAAATAGGGGTTGAGAATAAAAAACAGCCTGATTGAACGGCATTCGAGGCCTAAAGCCATCATCACTTAGGAATCAGCGTGAAAACCGGAAAGTATTTTGGTGGTGGTAGCTGCGCCACCACCACCAAAATATATCGGAGTCTTTTGATTTTCATTCCTTAGGAAAACCAGGCAAATGGATTAGGAGAGCACTCCCTTCGCGGTGGTATCGCGCCCCTAATCCATCGGAATAGAATCATATCTCACTGGGTAAATTATTATAGCGGCTTCAAGAAACCTGAATTTCGTATGAAGCTTTAACAGATGATAAATGATCCCCAGGCTACCATCGCGTATGACAGAAGTAATCGAAGTCATCATTAAACTGTTTGTTCATGTCTATGCTTTGTGATCACTGTACCCGCCAGTCTTCCTGCCTCGCTTGGCAAATGGGAGAGCGATCGCCTCAAGTCACGGATCTTCTTCAGAAAATGAAAGCTTGTGATTTGCGCCAGCGGTCAAATTTTCGAATACAAATAGACCGCATCGTTCAAAAAGTGCGAGCTCTCTACCTACAGGTAAAGCCCTGATTCCGCCATGTAATTAACTCGACGTTATTAAACTGAAAACAAAAAACCTGGGGAGCGCCCCGGAAGGGAGCGCTCCCCAGGTTTTTAAATTGAGTTTGAGGAGAGACCGCTTGGCTTATGTGGAAAGTGGCGAGTAGTAATCAGGACAATCGACCTGTAGGTGCTGATTTCCAAATGGAGCATCTACGAAGTTGCAGTGATGTGGATAGTCTGGATTGTCGTAGACATTTGGTCTGAAATGTTGACAGGTCACGCACATGTGCGCAATTGGAATATGTCCTTGTTGCTGCAAATTCCGAATGATTTTGATCAGTCCCTGCAAAAAACCAACTTGCTCCTCAGCAGAAAGCTCATCAACAGCAACTTTCACAAAATCTGACCACCCTAAAACTTTCTCAGCCTGTTGCTGACCAACATCTGTGAGCGTAATCGCAATGGCTCGACGGTCATCTGCCGCTCTATCTTTGAGCACCAAACCTTTATCAACAAGAGTTGCGACGGCATCGCTGGCCGTCGCAGGCGTCACTGAAAGCTCGTGAGCGATCGCCGAAAGCCTGAGGCCATCAGAACCTTTTGCATGCAATAGCGCTAGGATTTGCCCTTGGGTTGGGGACAAGCCTGAGGTATTGGCATCTTGCCAAGACTGGCTTTTGAGTGCAATCCCAATTTTGGTGAGTCCAATCAAGACTCGTCCCGCTAGATCATTGCCATCAGTGAGAAATGGATCGTGAATCACGAGAATAATTCATAGCCAATGAACACCAGCTTTCTATTTGAATTCTAAGGCGTGGCTCACCACAATATCCGTCGCACAGGCTGATCTGATTGAGCTTCAGCAATGCTTGAAACCCCAGCTCCACTACTAAGGAAAAAGCAGACACAAAGCAACATGACCCAGCGAATCTTAGAACTCCTAAATATATTTTCTGTCATTGCTTTTGTCAATCAGGACGTGTCATTTGGGGTAAAACATCGGGGCACAAGCTTTTGCTATCGTGCAAACAGTCGCAAAAGTACTCAATCGATATGTATGTTCCAACGGCGTTTCGAGAAGAAAATATTGAAAATCTGGTAGCGTTCATGCGCGCTCACAGTTTTGCTACATTGATTTCCATTCGCGATCAGGCTCCTGTAGCCACCCATGTGCCGCTGGTGGTTTCTCTGAAGGAAGATGTCATCACCCTATCTGGGCATCTTGCGAAGCAAAACAGCCAGTGGCAGTCTTTTGGGGACAATGAATCACTTGCAGTTTTCACAGGCCCCCATGCCTATGTGTCGCCAACAGCCTACGAAAAGCGCGAAAATGTGCCGACCTGGAATTACATGGCTGTCCATGCCTATGGGATTCCAAAACCAATTGTGCTGGCCCCGTCACCAGGCGATCCTGATCGCAGCCGAGAGTCTCGCGAATCGATGGAAACCATGATCGATGACATGATCGAGACGTATGAAGTTGACTACAAGTCGCAATGGGATGCGTTAGCAGAGAACTATCGTGTTGGGCAAATGAAGGGGATTGTTGGCTTTGAAATGACGGTGACCCGTTTGGACGGGAAGTATAAGTTGAGCCAAAATCGGAGCCATACAGACCAGGCGAATGTTGCTCACATGCTAATTCACCAAAACGACTCAGAAGCGCAAGCGATTGGCGAAGCGATGCAGCAGAATCTAGAGTCTCATGACGATGCGAAAGAATGACTAGAACACCAACCCACTTGCTGAGCTTTGTAGGGCTTGTTGTTATTTTTGTTGTGGTTTAGCCCCGCTGTTCTCTTTGATGCATCCTGGAACTGATGTGCTCCAGGAAATGATTCGAATCAGACACCATACATGGATTTGAGTATCCCACTGCTCAAAGCTGAGCGGAGGAAATCCTAAGTACAGACTCGTTGATGGAATTACTGGAATTGCTCTTTATGGGTTGCTGCGATCCTGCGACCAATCCACATTGAAGCAGGTTTAATGTCTAGCAAATTCAGCTGTTAGCGATTTAAATCACTTGGTTGTCCTCCACATCCGGCAAGGGACAACCACCAAAATACACAGCATAGGTGAGTTTTCACTTACCAACGAGAAACTAATTGTTGAATGTGCTCGTGCGCTTCGTCTAATCCTTTTTGTTGTAATGCATCTCCCATGTTTAGCCCACTTGCATGAATGAACTGAATGTCTGTTACGCCCATAAACTGGAATGCGCAGCGCAAGGCAGGTTCTTGACAATCCCACCCTTCAAATGGTGATCCGGCTCCGTAGACAACTCCTCTTGTGGTAATAAACAGGATTTTCTTGTCTGTTGCCAGTCCTTTGAATTGTCCATCATCAATTTCGAAGGTGCGGCCAACACGAACAACCTGATCAATATATGCCTTGAAATTAGATGGAATACTGAAGTTGTACATCGGGACACTGAAAACACACCGATCAGCCGCCAAGAATTCATTGACTAATTCGTCGGAGAAACTGAGCAATTCAGCCATGGCTGGAGTTAGTGCTTCTGGCGGCGTAAAGTCAGCGTCAATCCAGTCTTCAGTAACGTGAGGAATTGGAGTATGTCTCAAATCACGGTAGGTAATGGCATCTGCAGGATGGAGTTCTTGCCATGCAAGGACAAATTTTTTCGCAAGTTTACGAGATTCGGAGCGATCGCCACGCGGACTAGAATCAATGTGTAAGACATTTGCCATGAGTCATCCACCTAAAAATCTCAATGTCAATCTAGACATTAGAATGACAACTTACTAAAGTAAAGTAGCTTCTTTTTGGTAACCACGAGTCTTGGTTCTAGGTGCAACCCATGCTTTGGCTGAAATATCGAATTGCGATATCTTGCTGGTTCCTGGTTCGGGCAG
>JBCCWF010000300.1:0-8286 GCA_039194035.1 Cyanobacteria bacterium P01_E01_bin.6
CCTGAAACGGCTGCACTCATTCTGGGTATAGAGAGAATAGAAGTTGAAAAGGTTGTTGAACATACCGTTATTCAAAATGAACGAGGTCGCATCATCGCCCAATTCGATGGAGCGGGAATTACCGAAATAGCGAGCCGCTATGGGTTTCCTAAAGGTAAGAAAGGAAATGACCAATGTCGTGCATGGTTAGCGTCCATCGGTGTCACTCAAGATCATTGGCTAGAGGAACCAACAGCCCATGTCACCAAGAAACTTCCCCGTGACCTCTTGCAATGGGTTGATGAGCAATGGAGGTCTGGCAAAGGGAACAGGCAGAAGGGAGTCGGAGAATATGTGAGTTTGTCGTTGTTGCCGGGAAAGTCGTAGCGGTGCTTTTCTCTTGATCTGTAGGGTTAGTCCCATATTTGTTGGCGGGCTTCATCGACGAATCGGGATAAATCGTGAATTTTTAGTATTAGACAACAGAAGTGTCGGATAATATCCCCAAAATAAGGGCTTATCCGACACTTCTGTCGTCTAATTCCCTTAGATGTGGAGTTAGACGACAGAAGTGTCGGATAACACCTGGAATACAGTGGATTAGACGACACTTCTGTCGTTGAATATATAGTTATACCGCAAGCTATCGGTGGGGACGGTCCTTTAAGCTCGTCTGCCAGTGTTCAAGGTTAAGTTGCCTTGAGGTTGTCAATGGAGGAATAATTCGGTGTTAAGCTGTCGAATCTTGAATCGATATGAATGAGAGCCTGAAGCAGAAGATACAGAATGATTTCGATCTCATTGCTCTACATGAACAAGAGGGATGGGACCACAATAATCACTATCACAGCTTCCTGCTCAAGCAGTTGCCAGTTCAACGCCAAGTTGCCCTTGATATTGGTTGTGGAACAGGCGAATTTTCGCGTCTTCTGTCGAAACGTTTTGAAGAGGTCATTGCGACTGATTTATCTCCCAATATGATTGAGGTTGCGAAGCAACGTTCAAGACAGTTCTCAAATATTGATTTTCAAGTTGCCGATGTCATGCAGTGGAAACCAACAGCCGAACAATTTGATGCGATCGTGTCCATCGCTACCCTTCATCATTTGCCAGTTGAAACCTTATTACCCAATCTCAAAGCTGCTTTGAAGCCTGGTGGTAGATTGATAATTTTGGACTTGCTTGAACATGAGAGTTGGCAAGATAAGTTAAGCGATTTTGTTGCAGTTCCCTTAAATTGGCTATTTCAGGCATTCAAGAATAGCCATATCCAGCAATCACCTGAAGCTGCCGCTGCCATGAGAGAGCATCTCCGTACAGACGAGTACCTTACGGTTTCCCAAGCACGGCGAATTTACACAAGGGCATTGAGGGGAGCAAAAGTTAGGAAACATTTGCTTTGGCGTTATTCAGTGGTTTGGGAGAAGCCAGCGACAGCATAACAACCCGGTCGGAGCGGACTGCCGAAAGCTCTTGGTAAAGACGCAAAGGTTGCTTGCAGCCGCTCATCTCGCGTCACGTTATGCCGCATCAATTTACATTTAGAGCAAGCTGTATCATTCTCTGCTTAAACAGCTAAAGAACTCGTGCAAGGTGATTTTTCTAGCGATGATAGGGATTACTGCTTACAACTAAAGACTGATGAGCAAATATACCTGCTAATACTCCATCAGCGGCAGCTAAAGTTGCATTGGCAAAGGGACGAGCAATATCACCAGCAGCAAAGACTCCTGCCGTAGTTGTTTCCTTCAAATTGCTAGTCTTTATCATTGGACCAAATGCCTCATCCTCCAACTCACATCCAAGCTGTGAAACCAGTGGACTTGCAATAGAAGACTGAGTAATAACAAACAGAGCTTTGATCGGTATGGTTCTCTGATCTTTGAGTTTGACACCGCTAAGACTTTCGCCTTCACCGACTAGAGATTCAACGGGCGTACTTTCAATAGTAATTCCGTGTGATTCGAGATCGGTTCGAATATCAGCGCTGAGCTGATCAGAACCGTTTGAAAAAAGGATAACGTTATCGCTCCAGTCCAACATTAGCTTGACTTGGTGCAAAGAAGCTTCTCCTGTGTAGAGTACGCCCCAACTACCACCAGCAAGTTCATATCCGTGACAATATGGACATTGATTAACCGTTTTTCCCCACCGCTCCGCTAGACCTGGAATTTCCGGCAAATGGTCAACAACGCCTATCGCTAGGATAATTCGTTGGCTCTGGTAGCTCATTCCCGACTCTAGCTCTACCATTAAAGACCCATCTTGCTGGCGTTCTGCGCGAGTTGCTTTACCTTCGACAAAGTGAGCTGTCGGATATGCCAGTAGTTGCTCACGGCCCATTTGAGCAATTTGTTCGGGCGATCGCCCATCCTGCCCCAGAAACCCGTGGGAAGCTTCTGCAAAGCGATTTCTAGGCTTGCCCGCGTCAACCACTAACACTTGACGACGAGTACGCGCGATTTGGAGTGCTGCTGACAATCCAGCAAAGTTACCTCCAATCACGATCACATCAAACCGGTTTTGCTCGCTTTGATCAACATCCAGCTCAATGGATGGGCTATCAGTTTGTAAATTACTATTCACCATAATTCCAAGTCCTTTCTGCGAAGCAAGCATGAATGTTGAAGCGGCACCTAGGAAAGTACGACGAGCCAGCTTTGTCCAACTCATGACTAACGATTAATAAGAAACTACGATCTAAAGCTAATCTATTCTTGCAAGAGTATTGATTTAACTTTAACTAGAATATTGATATCTAAAAAGTATCAATTCGATGGACATTAAAGACCTCCGCTGTTTTATCGTGCTGGCTGAAGAGTTAAATTTCCGACAAGCCGCTGAGAAGCTGCACATGTCGCAGCCACCATTGACCCGCCGCATTCGTCAATTAGAACGAGAAATAGGCGTTTCTTTGTTCGAGCGTACTACTCGCAGAGTGGAGTTGACTAAGGCAGGTCAAAGTCTTTTGAAAGAGGCGAGAGGATTGCTACTGCATGCAGATGAAACAGCAAGACGCATTCGTCATGCAACATCAAAAGACTCAAATCGTTTGAGAGTAGGTTATGTTCCTTTAGCGCTTTATACGGTGTTGCCGCAGTTCCTTGCTCGATGCCGCGAAGACTTTCCAAAACTTGAGCTAGATCTGCGAGAACGCACAACCGACATGCAATTGAATGAGTTAGACAGCGCGGAAATCGATATTGGCTTTATCTACATGCCTATTTATTCAGAACTGCTTTCTACCAAGTCAGTGTATCGAGAACCCATGAAGCTGGCAGTTCCTGCCAGTCATCCGATGGCCAAGCATTCACCGGTAAAGCTGACAGATTTCGCTAGCGATATTTTTATCTTCCATCCCCGCGCTGAAAATCCAGCGATGTACGATGATATTTTGCGATGTTGCACAGTGGCGGGGTTCTCACCACGCATTTTAGAGAAGGCTGACGACCAGAGTTGCATGGCTCTGTTAATGGCAGGGCAGGGAATTCACTTCATTGCGTCGGGTATGGAGTGTCTTGAACCAAATAGCTTAGAGCATCTTGTGATTAGTGACACGGCACCCGCATTGGAGCTTGCAATCGCTTGGCGTCAAGAAGATCCTTCCTCTGTTGTAAAATCGCTAATCAATCAAATTTCAGGTGTTTGATGAGATTATTCATTGTGCTATTTACACGTTGCTGGCTTGGAGGCATAACACACCATGGCAGCGGACAGATGAAAGCTGCTGGCGTTAAGCTTGAGAGAATGAGCTGCCGCTGCATTTTGCCGTTAGTCACTCGCTCTCACCCTAGCGATCGCCCTTCTACGTAATGCAGAGGGGCGATCGCCGTGTTTCTGAGGCACTGGGCGATCGCCATCATTTACCCCTAGAACGTGAAGGGCGATCGCCCGCGTCATAACCTTAGCTAACCTCAGCATTGCGCTCTGGGCTGGATGAGAGGCTGAGATGTTGTTGCTTCGACTGATGGCGATCGCTCTTGCCATGGAAGATGGCGATCGCCCCTAATATTTGTAAAGTCTGCTTTTGTGCGTCTGTCAGGCCTCTAATCCCGGTTATATTCAGTCCTTCGTAGGGACGGGCCGATCGCAATGTTTGCAAACACTGTCCTGTTTCAACATCCCATTGTTTTATTGTTTCATCTTGGCTACCGCTCACCAGAGTTCGGCTATCTGCACTAAATGCAATGGACCAGACCAAATTAGTATGACCGTCTAAGGTTCGACGACACTCACCAGTCGTCACATCCCATAGCTTGATGGTATGGTCGCTGCTGCAGCTCGCTAGGGTTTGGCCATTGGAATTAAACGTGACAGCCCACACACGACTATCATGACCATACAATGTTTGGAGACATTGACCTGTAGCCACCTCCCAAACTTTGACTGTGTGGTCTCCACTCCCTGTAGCAATGAGTTGCCCATTGGGGCTGAAGGCAACGGTCCATACCCAGTTATCGTGGCCGCTTAAGGTTCGGATGCACCTTCCGGTCGAAAGGCTCCAGATCTTAATGGTTTGGTCGTAGCTGCCACTAGCGATCGCCCCCCTCTCAACTGTATCTCCTTGCTCAACTGAACTTGAATTTACATGGCTTGAACCTGTCGCCACCGAACAGATCCAACTCGTATGACCATGTAGCACGTGAAGACATTGACCTGTCCCAATATCCCAAACTCTGATGGTTTGATCCTCACTTCCTGATACTAATCGCATCTGGTCAGCGGTGAATGCCACTGACCAAATGCGATTAGTATGACCGCGTAATATACGAAGACATTGACCTGTCTCCAGACTCCATAGTCGGATGGTTTGATCTTCACTGGCACTCGCGAGAATAGAATCATCAGGACTGATCGCCACTGAACATACTGAGTTTGTGTGTCCCCTTAGTTGCCGCGTGCATGCCCCTGTCTTCACATTCCAAATCCGGACATGATGATCGTCATGTCCGCTAACTAAGGTGTGGCTATCTGTCCCCAACGCAACTGTTCGCATGCGATTGGTGTAGCCCTGCAACGTTCGTATACATTGCCCTGTGTGAATATCCCACATCTTAATCGTGTGGTCACCGCTGCCCGTACTGAGGGTCTGTCGATCAGGGCTAAAGGCAACTGAACGAACCCAATTGCTATGCCCCTGGAGAGTATAGCAGCAGTGACCCGTCTGGCTGTTCCAAATCTTGACCGTATGATCCTCAGACGCACTCGCCAAAAAACGGCCTTCTGGACAGAATGTAACGAAACGAACCCAGTTCTTGTGGCCCTTTAATTGATAGCGACAATCACCTGTTTCTAAATCCCAGAGATGAACACTCGTATCACTACTACTGGCTAATAACTGATCATTTGGACTAAAGGCCACAGACCAAACACGATGGTTTTCCTGGATGGTTTGAGAACAGTGCCCAGTAGCCATATCCCAAATTTTGACCGTGTGATCTTCACTGCCACTCGCTACTTGTGTTCCATCTGCACTGATTGATACTGAGCGTACCCAATGTGCATGCCCTGAAAAGGTTTGGAGACATTCTCCATTGACTGGGTTCCAACATTTGATGGTCTGATCTTCGCTGCCGCTGACCAGACAATCGCCCAATGGGCTGAATTCCACCGACCAAATGGGGCCTTTATGGCCTGCTAATACTTGGAGACAATCCCCAGTATTCACGTCCCACAACCTGATCGTATGATCGCTACTACCGCTGGCAATCGTCTGGTTATCAGGACTAAATGTCACGGACCAGACCCAATTAATATGTCCTTGACAGATGAATAATTTTCTTCCATCTGCTACTCGCCATAGCGAAACATCTCCGGTGCTATCTCCGGTCGCTAATACTTGTCCATCTGAACTGAAGGTGACAGATAAGATATTGCCAAGGGTTTCAGTGAAGATAGACCCTGCGACATCTGCATTTGATAAGTTAACGTGATGCAAATTAATGCCTTGGAAATTAGCTTGCCAAATCTGTAAGTTTGATAAATCCAACCCGTTGAAATCTGTGTTGAGTTGCTGGAGCAGGTTAATCAGGTTGCCGCTGAGATATTGAGTTCTAGACGGTTCGTAAGACGCTGGGAATTCTGCTTCCAGTGGATCTAACGCCAATGGGGTTGGTGCCAATGTGAAGGATGGGGCGGCTAGTGTACCTGGAAAAAGAGATAGATAAGGGGATGACGATGTGGATGGCGCAACTGAGGGGGATGGCAACTGAGAGGGATGCGATCGCCCATGAACGAGCATCTGAGTCAGACTATCTACTACTGAATTACGAGAACCGATTCGTTTAATCAAATGCTCAATGATGGGATGAAGAATGAGCCGCACCTGAGCGTTGCGCACGTAATCTTTGGTTTGAGCCTTCATCAAGGCATGACTCCGTAGCCATTTTGTCGTTTGTGTTGTTAATTCTTCACAGACCTGTTCAATCAAGCAATGGGTGACATAGTCCATGACCACAGGTTGCTGTGTAAATCGGACTCCTGGGTTAGGAGCCGGATTCTTTACACGATACCTATCAATAGGATTCTCGTGGGCACGATGCCCATTCACAATAAACGTGCTTTGATCCGTAGGTATCGACTCAGAATAAGGAGATGACTCTGAGGTATAGGGATTCGTCCGAGGAACAACTTGTTCGATTAGGGCACGTCGTTGCAGCGATACTAAGGACTGTAATAGTTCGCCCATCGGAACATTTTGCTTATAATCCTGCCATAAGTCTTGAAACGAAATCGGTTCTCGGTTAATGGCGAGCCAATACATGATGCTTTGTTCCAACGGAGTGAGTCGTTGAAACTGTTTGGATAACACATCATCAATGTCATCAAATAGACAGGGTGAATGCTGAACAAACTCTAAGAACTGAGATAAATCCCGATTGAAAAAATCTCGAATGGCTGACGCCACAATCTTGAGGGCAAGAGGATTTCCAGCATAATGCTGAATCACCGTCTGCCAGTCGTCTGTTGACCCGGTAAAGTGCCCCTTATCCATAAATAGGGCTTGCCCACCCACGGTCTGTATCCCGCTTAAATAAAGACAGCGGACAGGGAGATGTTCACCTTCAACAGCAGTTAGTCCGTTCGGTTGTTCTCGAGAAGTAAGCACTAAACAACTCTGATGAGGAGTATCACCGATGACTTTAAAGAGCTGACCATATCCTTCATAGCCGTTTCGATAGCGTCCAGTGCGATCGCCACCTTCTAGGAGCGACTCCACATTGTCCAGGACCAACAGGCAACGTGAGGTTTTCAGATAGTGGACTAGACGTCGAATTTGTGAATCCAGGGATGCGGACAACGCAGACTCCTGGTGTTGGCTCAAAAAGCTAATCATATCGGAGAGGAGTTCAGACACCGGAGGGGCATTGCCAAGGCTGCGCCAGATCACAAAATCAACGTCTTCATCTAATGTTCGAGCCAGTTTAGCTGCCAGGGTTGTTTTTCCCATTCCCCCCATGCCTAGCAGCAGCAGCAACCGACATCGGTCTTGGACAACCCAGTGTTTTAGTCTACTCAGTTCATCTTGGCGACCATAAATAACATTGGCTTCTGGAGCATCCCCAAAATCGTGTTGTTGCTGGGTTCTGTGCAGCAAGGGAGCATTTAGGGGGGAATAGCGATCGCCGTTCTTCCCTTCAATCAACTTGTTCTGCCCATCGTCTTCAACGTCTTCTGGTTCGACGACATCGATCCAATTCACACCAACAGCATGGCAAATCGTGACAAACGCATCCTGTCGAATTGGGTGCTTCGCCCAAAACCGATTCAAGGTTGATCGGGACGTAAACCCTTGGTCACACCATATCTCAGCAGTTTTGGTCCAACGCTTTTTTCGTCTTGCTTGGTCAATTAGCTGAATACCATGCTCGGATGCCCGCAGCGAATTCATGATGATTTATCCTCTACGCTGAACCCAGCCTAACGGGGCGGATGAAAGCGAATTTGAGGAATAACTAGGCAGTTGCTGAAAAGTTCCTGAGAAAATCCCAACAATTCTGTCAGCTAAGACAAAAAGTGAAGCAACCTTTGTTCGGATAGCCTGCCAACAATTGAAAACCCCTTAACGCCAATCTGGGGCGATCGCAAACTGACATGATGCCTCCGTTAACACTGAGGGTATTGCTTAATCTGGGGATGAATTTTGTTGTGGGAGTCATACGTTGCATAGACCTCTTGCATAATTGGTTGCACGATATGGTATTGACCCTGATATACCCTCCTATCACAACCATATCTAATGAACTACGAAGCAGCCCAAACCCTTAATAGAAAAAACTTTAAGCGATTCACAGGTGTTCATCAACA
>JBCCWF010000301.1:0-8267 GCA_039194035.1 Cyanobacteria bacterium P01_E01_bin.6
AAAGCTAAAACTATTGCGCTTGGCTTTTTTTCCCTTTTGCTCTAATTTAAGAACGGTTGTGACCTTTGTTTTTTATTAAAAAACAAATAACACTGGTCACAACGGATGCTTTAGGACTAAGGGATTTCGGAGGTGAATTCTTTTGTAAGGTTCTACTCATCTCTACTTTATTTCCCTGTGTTATGGTCAATTTATAGATCCATTAATGCGAGGTGGCGCATATGGTGAAGCAGATAATCGTTGGCTTAATAAGTGTTTTTGGTGCTTTAGCAGTTTCTGGCCTATCTGCGAGTGCGTCAACTGAGCTACAACAAGTTGACTCAGCTGCGTTGGGAACTCGGCCAAGACCTCCGTGGTCAGAACCCGTCCAAATTAATGATCCCTTTGAGGGAGATTTTATCGGCGTATTCGATCGGCACCTTTTCTTTGATCGTCTTTTCAACGCCTCGGTTCGCGTCGAAGTTCAAAGCCTTTGGAGCCCTGAAGAAATTCGGGTTTTACTCACCACTCGCGATCGCGACTGCTTAGGTAGGTCGTTTCGTCGCGGAATTGCGTCGAGCCTTGACTGCTCAGAATTCAATAATGCTCGTAATCTCATTGGCCTCTTCATCCGAATCAATGATGACGTGTTTCGAATTAACGGACAAAACGGTACATTTCCAGTGAGTGGTGAGCTAGCTCAAGCCCTACGAAATGCGCTAGAGGAGAACATAAGTATTCGATTAGTGACGGAAAGTGGTGAAACGATTGACAGTGAAATTGGAGAAGGTACCGTCGAAGCCTGGAAAATGGTTTATGACACGCCATTAGCAAATTTAATCGATGAATAAATTCAGCTCAACTCAAACTTATGTAAATAGGGTAAGTTACCTTCTTGAGTTGTTTGAGTTCATTGCCTTTGCTATAAGTATGATTAGGGAAATGGAGCGATCGCCCTAGCGATGATTAAGATACCTTTGTCGAATTAGCGTTAGCTTCTGCGGGAATGTTCATCGACTTGCTCATTAGAGCAATAGCTGCCCATGCCACTATTGCATATAAACCAATTAGCCCTGAGATTGCCCAATCTCCAAACAGCCAGTCAAATCCCAAGCCTTCTCCAAGCCAGAAGGTGCCTAATGAGCACAACAAAATCCCTGCCCCAAGCTTGATAAAAGCATCTGGCACTTTGACTAGGTAGGGATGTAATGCAACCACTAAAAAGACAGAAACCGCTAGAGCTATTCCAGTCGCTCCAATGGCTTCGACCCAAGCTTCTGAGGCTAATCCCAGAGTAATCACGATAACAGCCACTTCAAATGCTTCAAGGGCTGCACTTTTGGTCATAACGAAAAAATTGAGCTGACTGAATTCTTGTTGGGTTGAATCCAGTGAAATGCCTTCTGCCGCGAGCGGATCATCGTTAATCCAACCTGCACGTTTCCCTGTAGCCTGCCGCTTTACGGCTTTCTTTGTCCAGTTCCAGCCAAACCAGAGCAGTATCGTCCCAGTTACCATCTGAAGCCAATGCAATGGAACAAATTGCACATTCGTGCCTAGGGCGATCGCCGCAACGGTGACAATTAAGAACCCTGCAATGCAGCCTGAGACTGCTTCACGCTTATAACCTGAACGGGCGATCGCATAAGCAATGGCAGCTGTTTCCAGAAATTCAAGGCTAGCACTCTCTCCAGATGCTAATGCAACGTTCCAATTTACAACCATATTCTTATTGAACCTCTTGAGGTTGAGGGCGTTGCGTGGCAATTCCTAACCGAGCTCCT
Source organism: Cyanobacteria bacterium P01_E01_bin.6 (assembly GCA_039194035.1). GTDB lineage: Bacteria > Cyanobacteriota > Cyanobacteriia > CAKZMO01 > CAKZMO01 > JBCCWF01. The sequence continues at coordinate 1,764 of JBCCWF010000301.1, forward strand.
TCAATCGTGCGGAGTTCATCCATTACAGCCACTACGATACCGTGATAGACCGTCTCATCCGCGTTGATGGTGACTAATACGCTGGGGCGATCGCCCTTTAGCGCTGCCACTTCTGCCGCAAGGTTCTCAAACTGAACAGGGTCTTCATTAAGCAACATTTGTCCAGCATCATCAATGCTGACAATGATTTTATCATTTTGCTGGGATTCAGCCGTCTGAGCCTTAGGTAAGTTAACTGGCAATCCCTCTGAGCGAGTCAGAAACAGAGTTGAGATGATGAAAAATGTCAAAATCGCAAAAATGACATCAATCATCGGCACGATATTGATTTGAGATGGAATATCAGGATCTTCTGGAATATTCATATCGATTCGCTCCCTTTAAGGGTTTAAACATTAGAGTCAGGACTAGCGGCTCATCAACAGCGCTGGCTTATCTGAGATTTGCCCAGATAGCCCATGCTTTTCTTCATAACGGCGCAGATACAATAACTCTAACTGTCCACCATATTCTTGAATCAAGGCCAACTGCCGCCGATAAAATCCACGAAACAAGTTTGCAAAAATTAGTGTAAAAATCGCTATAGACATCCCCGCAGCTGTAGAAACGAGGGCTTCACTAATTCCGCCTGTGACAGCAGCAGCATTACTTGCATTCAAATCTCCTAATTCCAGAGACGAGAAGGAACGGATTAGTCCCAAAATAGTGCCTAGCAAACCTAACAGCGGAGCCGCACTGATGATGATGTCAAATGCAGTATTAAACCGACGAAGCAAGGGCAGTTCGGCCTGAGTCGCACTCTCTAACGCTAAACGAAACCCTACTGGAGAGAGGTTTGGAATTTCGAGTGCTTCTAGGAAAATCCGAACAATCGGTAGATTAGCATTCTGCTTCAGCTGAGGGACTGTGGACTCTGGATTATCCTGAAACGAGATAAGCATCGAGCGGACAGTTCTCCTCTGATTACGATTGATGCGCGACCAAAAAACGAGTCGCTCGATGATGAGGACGATCGCCAATAGAGAAAAGGCAAGCAGTGGAATCATGACAACTCCACCCGCTACAAATAAATCAATAATCAGCTTCATAAATTGAATTGCCCCGTTTTAAGTCCCAAATATTCAACGTCAGGCTGAGAGCGAGAATTCATCCTGCACCATTGATGATGAGAAGCTTATCAATAAATCCTATTAATGTAAATGAAATCCATTATCAATTAAGGAGATTGGCTTGAAGCCTTACCATTCATCGAGTTCTAATGGAAAGTACCATTGAAAAGTACTGTTCGCGTTATGTAAAACCTATTCTTAATATATATCTCGTCCAGCGAATATTCAGTGATCAATAAAAAATCTCAAGATTTATCTTAACTATCTATTTAGGATGAATCTCATTATAATTGCGATATCTTGTTCAGAGTTATCCTCATTAACTATGAGTCTCTCATCCACAGCATCTAAGCAGCGCGATCGCCAGACCCGCTTCTCTCATCCTTTATTTGCATGGGGTATCGTAGGTTCCCTTGCTTTTCACGGAGGAGTGTTGCCTGCGATACTTCTTCTTTCAAGAAATGAGGCCCCACCTGAGCCTGCTGAGATTGAAATTGTGTTTACTGAACCAGTAGAGCCTATTCCCGAAGAAGAACCGGAACCTGCTGTTTTTGAGGAAGAAGTTATTGAGGAAACTCCGGTTTTGTCCCCAGAGTCTGAACTTTCAGCTCCCCCTGAGGTTGTTGAGGAGGTTTCCGAAGACGTCGTTGATGCTGTCTCAGAGCCGGATACTGTTGTAGACGAGCGACCGAGTCGGCTTGATGACTTGCTCGCGAACATTCGACGACGACGACCATCCAGAACTTCAGGGAATAGTAACCCCGCGACACCTGGAAATGGTTCAACGCCTAGCTCAACAAATAATAGTGGTGGAGGAGAGGTTGCAGCTCGACCTGCCCCAGCGCCTCCGCGCCCCGCGCCTCGTACAGTGGCTTGTCGTAGCTGCCCCAAACCCAGCTATCCTTCCAGTGCCTTAAATGCTGGAATCGAGGGAACAATCAATATCATGGTAGACATCAATGCGAATGGTAACGTCACAAGTGCCACGCTCGTTGGCTCAAGTGGTAACTCGGCTTTAGATCGAGCTGCTCTTTCAACCGTGAGGAATCGTTGGCGATTTCAACCGATTCGAGGAGGGGCCAGTGGTGTTGTTGTTAGCGTAGTCATGACCATTCAAGGCTCTGATTTAAATCGGAGAGCACGTGAAGGGGGCGATCGTGAATCCGTCGAAATTCCCTCACCAGACATCGCTACCGAAGAAGATAACAGTGATAGCTCGACAGCATCGACTCCCTCAGAAGAGACACCTTTAGAAGAATCATCAGATACTCCTTCGAATACGCAAAATGATGGTGCGCAGACAAACGCAGAGCCTGATAATGCATCAGCTCCAATTACTGAGTCTACATCTCCTGAACCCTCACCTGCGCCTGCATCAGCACCTGCACAACCTGCATCTGTGCCAGAGCCTGCACCTGCACCCGAATCTACGTCTGAAGCACCTGAGGCACAATCAGATGCAGAACGATAAATAACTGCCTCCTTTATTTATTTAATGCAGAGCACAACAAGTTTCAAACCAAATCAGAATGTTTTACTGCTTTCCACTTTGGAAAATCATGAGGCAATGACCGTCACTTAGTGTCGTTATCCAAGATATACAGAATCTCATTCGGTACTAGCCTCATATTCGTACTATAGAACCCACACGCTTTCGCTGGAGCATTAATTTTCAATAGCTCCCACTGCTCATCGCCCAAATTACTGAGATACGATAATATCGTATCTCAAAACTTCCACGCTATCGATGTTTTACTATTCGATAGCGTAGTTTGAGAGCTTTTTTGTATCTCAGACACTCTTTAATCAATCTAAACCTAGAAAACGAGACATGCTGCGATTATCATCATTCCAGTCAACAACACTTTATTGGTGACAAACTCTAAGTTCAATGACACTAGTCTGTCCTAAAGTGATTTAACTGGGCAATGTGATAGTTGAGCCTCACCGCATCAATACATGCCGTATCAAAATTACTAATACATCTTCTGTTTTATCTCCAAGGCCGCCAGCCAGCACAGGATGACTCCAGCTCCCAGCTTCACAGTAGCCTTTGGCATGCAAAATCTGGATTGTTCTATGAACCACAGCGGGGGAACCAATCAATATGTGTTTTATCTTTTCTGGACGTTGCATGCCTTTTTCAGAATTTTTTTCTGGCACAGAAAGTTCTGTTCCTTTAACTACAAATTCTCCTACTCTATGCTTTTCCATGACGAATCATTGTCCTTGAAGTTTATATTTTTCCAGGATAAGTCATTACTATTATTGCCGCAATGACTTTTGCTTGTATTTTGCCTTAAAGGATGCACAAATGTGACAATACGAGCATGAATAAAAAGAAGAAGAAGGAAATCAGAGTTTATATTCCGGCAGGCATGGACAAGCTGATAAGGGCTTTGTCCGTTTTGAAGAATGGTGAAAAAGATTGGAGCCTCTCAGCGATCGCGGAAGAAGCTTTTGGAGACTGGCTAGCGAAAGCAGACAATCAAGAGTTGATCGAAAAGCATAGGCTCGATGAAGCTGAATAATTATGTAGAAACTCAGAGGTTAATTTTAACCCCGAATGTATCCATTCCTTACGATCTCGATAAAAACTACTACCCAGAGTCTTGATCGAACTGTAGCTAGATAGCTTAGCCCGAAATGTTAAGGACAAGAGCCTCGTTCAGTAATGACGTGAGAAGGAGACTATTGTCCCTATGATCCCTGCCTAGAGCCTTAATTTCCCGGCTAGTTGAATTTTTGGAACAAAAGCGAATAAGTACTCCAAAACCGATTTTGCTTATGGCCTGATGAGCGATTAAGGCAGGTGTTATTGAAACAAGGGATTGAACCTGTAATTCCAGCGAAGTCCAACCGCCAGACTCCAGTTCACTATGGCAAAGAATTGTACAATGCCCGTCATCTCATTGAAGCCTTTTTTGCCAAATTGAAGCAATATCGAGCAATATCGAGCAATTGACACGCGGTAAGATAAGCGAGCAGCCAACATTCTTAGAGCTATATATCTAGCTGCTTCAGTCATCAGGCTTAATTGATGACACACTCTAGTGCAGCGTCAACACTAAAAATTAGGGTAGGCAACAATGTTGTAGATAGCGACGTCGGCTAGGAAAAAGCAGCAATTTCTATGCCGAAGAAATATATTGTCCGCCTGAGCGACGCAGAGCGAGATGAATTACGAAAAGTCATCAAGAAGCTATCCGGTAGTAGCCAGAAAGTCCGACGTGCTCAGATTTTGTGGAAGGCGGATGCGAACGGTTCAAACTGGACTGACGAGCGGATAGCAGACGCCTTTGACTGTCGCACTCAGACCGTAGAGAAAATTCGCAAACGGTTGGTTACGCAAGGTTTCACCCTAGTACTCAACGGTGTAAAGCGGCAGCGTCCCCCCATCGAAAAGGTGCTGGATGGGGCGCAAGAAGCTGAAGTGATTGCCCTACGCTTAGGGAACCCACCGAAAGGCTATGCCAACTGGTCGCTGCGACTATTGGCGCGAAAAGTCGTTGAACTCGGTATCGTAGCATCTGTCAGTCATGAGACAGTGCGTCAGACACTGAAAAAAACGGCATGACCAATCGCAAGATAGAGTACTGGGTGATACCACCAGAAGCCGATGGTGAGTTTGTGGCTCAGCAGGAAGAAGTTTTGGATGTCTATAGCCGTCCTTACAACGCCGAGTGTCCGGTCATCTGTATGGATGAACAGCCCGTGCAGCTGCACAAAGAGATAACGCCACCGATTGAGGCGACCGCCAAGCACCCCAAACGGGTTGACTACGAGTACGAACGAGCAGGGACAGCCAGCATCTTCATGTTTACTGAGCCGTTAGTCGGTTGGCGACAGGCAACGGTACGCCCACGTCGCACGAAGATAGATTGGGCCACTGAAGTCGCGACCCTAATGGAGGGACGTTATGCCGACTGCCCAAAGGTTGTGCTCACGTGCGATAACCTCAACACCCATACCAAAGGCGCATTCTATGAAGCCTTCGAGCCTGAACGGGCTCGTGCCATCGTACGACGCATTGAGTTTTGCTACACTCCGAAGCATGGTAGTTGGCTCAACGTGGCTGAGAATGAGCTAAGCGCCATGACTCGCCAGTGTGTTGACGGCAGACGCTTTGGCGACATCGAAACCCTGCGTGCAGAGATGGCTGCTTGGTCAACCGACATCAACAATACTCAGCGGGGTGTTGATTGGCAGATGAAAGTCGAAGATGCCAGATGTAAACTGACTTCCATTTACCCCAAAATTAAGCTTTGACGCTGCACTAGTATGAATTAAATCTTTTTCCACCAGATTAGTGTTCTCTAAATCTAAGCCATAATGAGCAGAGACTTGTGAGACAATTTTTCCAATTGCGGATGCGAGATCTTGAAAAGCGAATATAGAATTCCAGGTGTCCAATGAATTCACCTAGGAATTATGCCAACTCGACAAAGAAAAAGGAAAAGAGTAGTTCGCTATACTACTAGGCGTGCTGATGAAATTTGCAGAGCCATCGAGAAGATTGGTTCAGTTAAGGAAGCATGTAAATCAATAGGATTGCAGCCTTCCACGTTTTATAACTGGAAGAAAAAGTATCCAGAATTCTCGGAAAAGGTGGATAACGCCAAGTTGCGATACCCCAACAACATTCCGGCTAATCAACTAGAATTAGCTGTACAGAGGCTCAATGAGTTTCTGATGCATGGCACTACTGAGCAGCAAATTACAACTACAAGAATCGAATGTAATGGGAAAGTAACTATTCAAGAAACGGTTAAGGAGATAAAACGCCCAACACCACCTTGGGTTATTCAACGTGTCTTGGGATACTGTGAGCCCATGGATGCTGTTCGAAGGCTTCTGTCTGAGAAGTTGCTAACTCCTCAGCATGCACAAATTATTCATAATGCTATCACAGGCATGCAAGCCGATATGAAAAATCTGATTCAGAAACAGGAACGTTTAGCTGAAGAGGATAAGCTACAAATGACACCGCCACCAATTAACGTTAATCCAAGTCCGCACATTTAACGATTCACTTCCTAGTTGTGAATAGGCGCTAGTGTGACACATGATTTCTGATACTTTGCACTCTTAATTACCCAAGCGAACTCTAGTCCAATGCTTTTAGAGAAGGCACTAGAGGGATTTATTCCTTTAGTAGGTTGGACTTATTGGATAGGGGGTTTGTTATTTTTCCTCGCGCCATTTTAGAAGATAAAGGTCTCAGAATATCTAACTCATGCAAGCAGGATTCAAATAGTAGACCTCTTGCAATATTCATTCCATCATGTGCTTTGGACATATTCTCGTGCCTTAGCCAGCCAGCGACAGCTCATAGTTGTAGATTGCGGCAATCAAGTTTCCTCGTAGATTGTAGCGACAACGACGGTTACGATAG
>JBCCWF010000302.1:0-8255 GCA_039194035.1 Cyanobacteria bacterium P01_E01_bin.6
CTATCACAAAAAAAAGAGGCTCCAGCCTTTACTGGGCAAGATCTCCAAACTCAAGCATTACGAGAAAAGGCACAGTTATTTTGTGTGGCGATCGCCATGCCCGCCTTGATTCTGGTTCTGTGGGAAACCACCACCCGCCAAGGGTGGATTGATGAACTGTTTCTACCCAGTTTGTCTGGGATTGTGACAGAATTTTTTGCCATGGTGAAGAAAGGCTATGCGGGTACCCCTCTTATGGCTCATGTTATAGCCAGTTTGAAACGGGTCTTTACAGCGTTTGGCATTGGGACCCTGGTGGGTCTCCTCTTAGGCTTACTCATGGGCTACTACAAATACGTGCGAGCGGCTTTTTATGTCGTCACCGAAATCCTACGCCCGATTCCCCCTTTGGCTTTCATTACCTTATTTATTCTTTGGTTCGGCATCGGAGAAGTGTCTAAAGTCTTGATCATCCTCTACGCCGGGGCGCTGATCGTGATGCTGAATACCATATCAGGAGTCCAGTCTTGTCCTAAAGATAAAATCTTAGCGGCTCGAACCCTGGGAGCCAACGACTTAGCAATTTTTTTGTACGTGATCTTGCCTGCGGCGCTACCCAACATTTTTACCGGAATGCGGGTCGCCTTATCCGTTGACTTTGGCATTTTGGTCGCAGCAGAGTTACTGGCTGGCAATCGAGGCATTGGCTATATCATCCAGGATGCCAGCACCTTTTTTAATGTAGAGGGGCTATTCGTTGGCATTTTGATGATTGGCTTTTTTGGAGTGATATCTGATTTGCTACTCAGGATCATCTCCCGGCGAATTGTGCATTGGCAAGGCTGATGATTGCTTAGATGCGCGATGTTGTGAATGAATGATTTTTGGAATTGAGCTTACCCCTAGGAGTGCAACCAATGGTAGAAACCCTCACGATTCCGTCAGACCTAACCGACTTACAGCAACATGTTTTAGCAGGCATTACCCAAGAAAAATGTGTGCAGTTGATCAAGGATTTAGTGCCAACAGGACAACCAGGCTGTGGTAATTCCATCGATCCAGAAGCGCCCATGGCCCATGAGGAAGATATTTCCAAACAGGTCGGCCAACATTTACAGTCCTTGGGATTAGAGGTGGAATGGGTCTCAGCTATCGAAGGGCGACCCAATGTGGTGGGACGCTGGAATGATGGCTTACCTGGCCCATCCCTCATTTTCAATGATCATTTAGATACCTATCCTTCGTGTGACCCCAAAGAGTGGCATATGTCAGGGCATAATCCCTACAATGCAACCTTGCAGGGCAAATATTTATATGGGCGAGGCACGTCGGATACAAGAGGAAATATGACTTGCCAGCTGATTGCCATTGAAATGCTGCGGCAGGCAGGGGTAAAAATTCAAGGGGAGCTGATTTGTGCCTACACAGTCGATGAAGAACGCCATGGTAAAGCCGGTGCCTTACACCTGTTGAATGAGTATGGATTAACGGCTGATTACGAGATTACAGCAGAACCGACATCCTGGACTGACGGGGATACCTGGGGCATTGGGATCGCCTTGGCTCACTCCGGACTGTGTTTGGTAGATATTGAAACAACGGGTGTGCGATCGCACATCTGGCGACCGGATGAGGGGGTTAATCCAATCTTGCACATGGCGCAGCTGATTGAAGCATTGCGCCAGACCACCTTTACCCATGACGCCCCTCAAATTTATGGCCCAACCCAACCCAGCATTTGCCCCGTCAAAATTGAAGCGGGTCAAATTGGGGAAGGGCAGTTTACGCCACCTTCGTGTAAGGCAAGAGTCTGGGTGATTGGCTTAGTCCCCGGTATGACCTATGAGTCCATTGTGCAGGACATGGAAAATGTCATTGCTAAGCTACAAGAAGCCGATCCCTCCTTTCAGACCACCATTACCCAAGTGGAAGGGGAAACCTTTGTGCCTGCATCGATAGAAGTAGCAGAGGATGCGACCCATGTGCAGGTTCTCGCCAAAGCCTATCGCCAGGTTTTAGGGAAAGACCCAGTGCTCTATCGGAAGAATGCCTATTGCGATACGTTGAGGTTTTCCCATAGTGGAATTCCATCCATCACGTTTGGCCCTGGAGAAGACGGCTGGCCTCCCGTCAATGAGTTTATTGACATGGATAAAGTGGTAGCAGCCACAAAAATCTATGCGCTGTTTTTACTCGATTTTTTCAAGGCTCAGAAAAGTTAGACCTTCAGCACTTAGACCTTCAGAACGTAGATCTTCAGAACATGGCCCTACCTCTGAACGATAGCGATGTTCAACACCATCGTTCAGAGGCAGACGTAAACTTGTTTGTCTTTCACTAACTCATACCCTGATCACCCCAGGGTATTTTTTTGATCAGATACCTATGACTCCACTCACTGTCGCTGCTCAACCGTATCCTCTAGCACTGAATCTGGAACAGACGGCTCTACTGGTTATCGATATGCAGAATGACTTTTGCACATCGGGTGGCTGGGCCAGTCGCAAAGGATTCGACATCAGCCAAACTCAGACGCCGATTAAGCCGATCCAAACCGTGTTATCTGCCTTGCGACAAACGGCCGTGACGATTATTCATACCCGTGAAGGTCATCGACCTGATTTGAGTGATTGCCCGCCCCATAAGTTGGCTCGTTCTCAGCAACAGCATGCCGAGATTGGCAGTGATGGGGCAATGGGGCGATTGTTGACCAGAGGATCCAAGAGCCATGATTTTGTAGACGAGTTGCAGCCGTTGCCTGGAGAAATTGTGCTGGATAAGCCAGGGAAAGGGGCATTTGTGGCTACGGATCTAGATCTAATTTTGCGACAACGGGGCATCAAACAGTTGTTCCTAACAGGTGTGACGACAGAGTGTTGTGTGCATACGACCTTGCGAACCGCCAACGATTTAGGCTATGAGTGTTTGCTCTTAGAAGACTGTTGTGCGTCATTAGTACCCGAATTTCATCGAGTATCCGTGGACATGACCCGGATGATCTTTGGCTGGGTTACTGATTCTAACCGTTTATTAGAGGCCATTTTGAGTCAGGGTTCGTAAGGCGATCGCCCTTCCATCGTTTGTCATGATGGGGATGAGCATATGCCACAGAAATAAGTTCTCATCAATCCCAATCAGTAGCTAGCCATCATTAAATGTAGCCTTCCAGATTCTGTGCCGCCCGCGCAGCAGGCGGCACAGAATCTGGATTCTTGGTTTTAATGACGTTCAAGTCCTTATCTACAAGGGGCGCAACCGCGCAAACCCCCCTCCCTAAAAGATAACGAGGCTGACCGATTAAACCACACCGTTTACAAAATCTGTAGAGGAAATTTGTCCAGGGCTGATATTCAAAACCCGTGCAAGGTCTGAGTTCCCACTGCTAATGATCGTATCACTGCCATCGCGAGTGAAGGATAGCCCTGAAAATACCAGGTCTCCCGCTAGGAAAAATCTGTCGACACCATCTTCAAAGTCGCGAATCGTATCAACGCCTGAAGCAACTTCTAACACGAATAAATCTTCGCCGCCGCCGCCAAACAGTGTGTCGCTGCCTTGATCGCCTTCTAGCCGATCGTTCCCGCCGTTTCCTCTCAGCGTATCTCTCCCTCGTCCACCGCTGAGATCATCCTCCCCATTGCCACCTCGCAGAATATCTCGCCCCCCTGCCCCAATCAGCGTGTCATCATCGCTGCCACCGACCACGATATCATTGCCGCCACCGCCGTTGAGCGTGTCGTTATCTTGATTGCCTCTTAGCCGATCTCGTCCGCTGCCACCGAACAGTTCATCATTGCCTGCACGTCCTATTAATGTATCCGCGCCGCCGCGACCCGAAATTCGGTCGGCTCGACTATCGCCGACCAGCCGCTCATCCGCCCTGGTACCAACAATCGGCGGAGCTGGAACATTGGCTGGAGTCTTAAATTGTTGAGCAAAGACGCCACTCCCTCCCGTTGAGCCAGAATCTTGTCCTAGGCCTTCCCAAACAATCACCGTATCGCCGAGGTCATTTTGGGCGATCGCCGAAAAGCGCTGGTCATCATCGGTGATGGTGGTGGCGAGGAGTTCTCCAGTAAGCGGCACACCAGCCGCTGTAAATTGACGATAAAGAACATCATCCTGCGCAACACCGCCCCCTTCAGTGGTCCACGAGACAACGAAATTACCGTCTCCGTCCATGGCAATGTCCGGGCTACTTTGATCATCCTCTTGCGCGACATTCACAACAAAATCGGACCCAATCGCGACATTACTGCTGTTGAAACGTCGTCCGACGACTTCAGAGTTGCCGATCGCTAGACCATCACTTTCCCAAACGACAACAAAATTGCCATCATCATCAATGGCGATCGCCGGCTTTTCTTGTTCTCCTACCACCACGCTATTGATAGGAATCTCGGTTCCGACGCGTTGTCCCCCAGCGCTAAAACGCTGAGCAAAAATACCATTCGTGCTGGAAAAATCCTGACTCTCACCTTCCCAGGCAATCACAAATTCCCCCGTCGGGGTCATGGCGATCGCCGGAGCTTCCTGATCAAACGTCGTGGTTGTATTGACCAGAAATTCAGACCCAATGGGGTTGCCGTTTGCACTGAATCGCTGTGCGGCAACGCTACCCAGGCTGCCATCTTGCCCCACACTCGTCCATGTCACCACAAAACTACCGTCTTCAGCCATGGCAATGGCTGGATTTTCTTGATCCGAATCGGTGAATGTATTGACCACAAACTCTTGGCCGATGGGGGCACCGGTCGCACTAAACCGGCGGGCCGCAATACCGTTATCATCCCCATCACCGTCTTCACTCGTCCAGGCCACCACAAAACTTCCATCGGGGGCGATCGCCACCACAGGCTCAGATTGATTTTCAATCGTAGTGGTGTTGACCGGAATGTCGCTTGATGTCAGGGCAGTGCCAAATTCATCATAAATTTGGGCAAAAATACCGCCCTCATCGCCATCTTGTTCGTCACTGCTCCAAACCACCACAAAATTTCCATCGGGGGCGATCGCAACGTCGGGAGAGTCCTGCTCATCCACGGTCACGTTGTTGACCAAAAACTCTTGCTCAAACGGATTAATAATCATAGCTGGAGTGCCTCTAGAGCCTAATGCTGATGTTCTAATAACAACGACATCAACTGTCGTCATCAATAACTGATACGGTGCTAATCCATTCCGTCAGCGATACATAGCGTTGATCGGTGTTGCGCAATTCATCCATGTCCGTTCAGGGTGCTGCTATGAAATGATATCGCGATGTTTCCAGAGAGTTGAAATGTACAGCCTAAGAGATACTGCACAGCTCGTCTACGTCTCTTGGTTTGCTTGAAGCAGAACCGCTGCGTAGAATTGTTGCGTCATCCTTGTTTTCAAATTGCGCGGTTGTGCCTAGTCGTGTCCATTACGCAAATGAGCCATCTGGCGGATTGGTAATTCAATGCAGAATTCAACCCCTTCATCGAGAGAAGATAGACAGCTCAGCTTCCCCTGATGCTTTTGAGTAATGATCTGTTGACTGATGGACAGTCCTAATCCCGTTCCTTTGCCGATAGGCTTTGTTGTGAAGAATGGGTCGAACAATTTGTTAAGCGTGGCTTCATCAATGTGGCTGCCATTATTGTGAATGCGCACTTGGACACAGTTGCGATCGCTCACATGATGCGTGGCAATTGTAATCGTCATGGGTACCTTGTTATCTGCCGTCGTCAATACCCAGGATTCCAACGCATCAATGGCATTGCTGAGGATATTCATAAACACCTGATTCAGCTGGCTTGGATAGCATTCTATTTTTGGAAGTGCCTCATACTGCTTCACAAGTTGAATTGGAGCCCGATTTGGAGATGCCTTCAGCCGATGCTGCAGGATCAACAGAGTGCTGTCAATGCCTTCATGAATGTCAGCGGGCTTGACGTCTGCTTCGTCCAAACGAGAGAAATTCCTTAGGGAGAGAACAATTTGGCGAATGCGCTCTGATCCAAGTTGGAGAGACTTAATGATCTTAGCCACATCACTGAGGAGAAATTCAATATCAACCTCATTCAATGCTGTTTGAATTGCAGGAACCGGATGGGGATAATGTTCTTGATACAGTTGAATCAGTTCAGTCAGTTCTTCTGTATATCCACTAATGTGTGCAATATTGCCGTAGATGAAATTCACAGGGTTGTTGATTTCATGAGCAATCCCTGCCACAAGCTGCCCCAAACTCGACATCTTCTCTGTTTGAATAAGCTGTGTTTGAGTCTGCTGTAGCTCCTGAAATGCCAGCTCCAGCTTTTGAGCTTGATGCTTAGCCTGTTCCGCGCTTGTTGTCGCTTGTGAGTAGAGTTGTCCCTGATAAATCGCAACACTCACCTGATCAGCCAAGCATTTTAGTAAATCGATTTCAGGTTCCTGCCATTCCCGAGTTTCTCGGCAGTTGTGGGCAATCAGGAGTCCCCACAGTTTTTCATTAATTAAAATCGGAACGCATAGACTCGCCTTAATTTGAAGCTCTTCTAAGAAGTTTTGATGACAGGGATCTAAGCCAGCGTCACGAATGTCAGCAATAGGCCGCACACGCCCTTGTTCATAGAGAGACGCGTACATGTTAGGAAAACAATTATCTGCCCCCACAATGCCCAGAACAGAACGCCAAGGAGCAACGACCTCTTCAACGACAACTGACCCATGCCAATCGGAGTCGAACTCGTAGATCACGACTCGATCGGTGTCGAGTAATTGGCGAACCTCCCGCACAATTGTCTGCATGATGGTTGCTAAATCAAGGGAGTCTCGAATTTGAAACGAGAGCTGGTTCAATAGTTCTTCTCGTTTTGCAAGGCGCTTGTACTTTGCTTTTGATTGTTGCAAAAGCTCTTCGGCATGCTGTCGCTCTGTGACATCGTCGATCATGCCGAGCAATCCAATGATTTCTCCATTAGCATCACGAATTGGAATTTTACTCGTTTCACGGAGCGTAATCTGTCCGTTTGCTTGACGTTGAGACTGCTTGATACCCAACATCGGGATGCCTGTTTCCATAACCTGGCGATCGCACGTGAGGTACCAGTTCTTTTGGTCGTCTGTCCATGGCAAATCATTATCGGTCATGCCAACGACGGCTTGAGGGTCGTCAAGTCCAGCCATCTCAGCCCAACGGATATTACACCCTAAATAAACAGACTGACGATCTTTCCAGAAGATACATTGAGGAATGCTGTTCAGCACAAACTTTAAAAAATCACTGCTGGCTGATAATTGCCCTGCTTGCTGGTTCGCAGCCTCAAGCACCTGTTGATCGGGTTCTAACCCTCGCCCATTATTCTCCGACAACCAATTTTTTACTGTGTTCGCCTGCAACGAGGCTGCAATGCCCGGCATCTCAGCTCCAACAATAGCTTGAGCCGTATCGCTTACAGGCTGAGAACCTGCGGCAGAGAATTCTGTCTGAGAGCGATCACGGTGTTGATCACCCGAATTGAAGGCAATGGATGCCTTCCCTTGAGATTCAAACTGTCTTCCAAAGGCAAAGATTCGCTGAAGCGTCCCTGAATGGTCTGTGATTGCCGTGTAGGTGACTTCGAAGAACTGACATCCAGCTGAATGGATAATCCGCAAAGAATGCCCCGTTTTCAAAATCTGGTTAAGCGATGTATCGATGGCAGTGCATAACTCAGCGCAACGCGAGAGGTGATGAAATTGGTGCGCTAAGGCGTCATTTGTGGTGTTCAGAGCCTCATTCGCAGGCAGGCCGAGGATATCAGCCCAAGCGACATTCACAGCCGTATACCGCAACACGCCATCAAATTCGGCGATCGCATCAGATGAACAGTCCAATAACATCTGAAACCGATCAACCGTTGAGTCTCCTAGAGCAATAGCCATGGAGTCATGTTGCATCAGGTATGACCTCTTCTTGAATCTCTAAAAAGAACCTCATGCCATCACCCTAAGGTGACGCAGTTAAGGACGCTAATGGGTGATCTGGGAAAAAATATGTGGCATTAGACCGCATTAGACATAGATATTCCCCAATTCACCCGATCAATCAAATCTAGTATTCCCGAATTCCCTGCAATGGCTTTCATACACCTTAACCGAACAAGACATGTTCATTTTTCATCACAGCCAAAGCAACGGGATAGATGCAAATCCATGACTTGGTTTTATCCAACGTCTTAAGTAGATAAGCATCACTCCACTCAATTTAAAACCTGGGGAGGGCCCCCGGGGGGGGCGCCCCCCGGTGTTTGGTTTTGAGTGTTGTTAAGGAGAGGGACGTATAC
>JBCCWF010000303.1:0-8253 GCA_039194035.1 Cyanobacteria bacterium P01_E01_bin.6
CTGTTGATGAACACCTGTGAATCGCTTAAAGTTTTTTCTATTAAGGGTTTGGGCTGCTTCGTAGTTCATTAGATATGGTTGTGATAGGAGGGTATATCAGGGTCAATACCATATCGTGCAACCAATTATGCAAGAGGTCTTTTGAAAATGATAAGTTCAGCTTTGACGGTTAGTTGTAACATCGCTGATGGAACGGCGGTTGTGCGACAGTTTGAGCTATCGAGGAGGCAGTTCAGAGAAGAAGTTCAGAGAAGATTAGACTCACACCAGACGAAAGAAGCACAGCCACTCGGGCTGCTAAAGCAATGGGATTACGAGTGGCTGGCATTGATATTCTGCATTCAAATCATGGTCCCGTCGTGATGGAAGTGAACTCGTCTCCAGGGTTAGAAGGCATTGAAAATGCGACAGATGTTGATATTGCAGGGAGTATTGGTGTTCTTCGAGTCATGGCACATTTAGGAATGATTGTTTCGGGAAAGGAGAAGATTGCTCAGATGCCATCCATTGAAGCACGTTCGACAAAATGGGTCAGGGCTTCGTGGAGTGAGCTACTGCATTTAGATACTGAACTCGGTCAATCTGCGGCTAAAAAGCATTGTCTTGGGGTGATTCGAGATGCCTTTGGTGATCAGAGTGTCAAGGTGATTGCACCACAATCAGGGATTGTGATTGGCCATACACAACATCCGTTTGTGAATCGAGGGGATGCGATTGCGCATATTGCTTCAGCTGATAACGAACAGCTGTCTCTTCCTCCTGAGGCTTGAACCTTGAGGCTTGAACCTTGAGGCTTGAACCTTTATGATTAGCCCAACTATACAAACTCGCCAGATCACAGCCTTTAAGCTGTATCGATCGTTGAACATTTACGGTCTCTGTAAACCGGAAAATCGATGAAAATCTCTCGACCCTTGGCAGAAAAACGGACAGAAGCAGAAAGGATGCAAGATGTGCAGCTGCTGATAGAACACCTGGCCAGGAGTCAAGAGACAACTATTAAGCTCATCCTCGACAGCTTATATGATGTTGGTGCTGTGAACTGGATCAACCAAAAAGTTCACAACAAGCCTCTCAATAGGTTCGGGAAATCTGCTGCATCTTTTTCCAAGCCTGTGTTTCGCATCATTGCATATCGATGGTTCACGAACAATTGTCCACAGCTGATCGTCAAATGGCTGCATAAAAAAGTGTCGTTTGGGGAAAAGCCGACAACACTAGATACATTGAACGCTCAGGTTGTTGATGCGTTGCCAGCGGCACCCCTGCAGCCTCAGATTTTGAAGAAAGAAATCACGCAACTACGGACACAAGTGCGTGTGCTCACAGGGATGTTGATCGGGGCGATCGCCCTTTTTTGTGGCGCAGCTGTTTGGTTTGTGTATGGAGATGGTTCTAGTGTGATCCGATTACGGGAAGGGCAGAGTTCCACAGTGCTGGAACTTTGTTCATCTGCCAATGCGTCTGAATGCCAGCAATGAACGTAGAGCGGCAGAGTTAACATGCAGAGCCATGTCATATCTCAAGCAGATATTGTGATACACGACGTTGAGCAATAATCGTGCCGTTTTTAATGACGGTGCGCTCAATGGGAGCAGTGCCAATAGCATCCGACACGGTGTGAGCATCGAGAATCACCAAGTCAGCGCGGCAGCCTGGCTGAAGTCCATAATGCGATAGTCCCATCGCTTTGGCCGCATTCGTTGTCGCCATAGCAAGACAAAATTCATGATGTTGGGGAGTACCCAGATGAAGAACCTGCGCGATGAGCGTACATATCTTGAGCATGTCTCCATCCCCAAAAGGAGTAAATAGATTTTGGACATTGTTTGTTGCGATTCCGGTCGTGACACCTGCTTCCGAAAGACGATGCATCGGGGCGACTCCTCGACGTTGATTGTGGGTGTCGTTGCGCCCCATCATGTAGAGGTCGGATGCTGGTAACGCTAAGACAGCAATGTCAGCCTCTGCCAATTGAGTGGCGATCGCCCCCAGAGCCTCTGGCTCCAGAGCAGCAAGCTTCGTCATATGTCCCAGGCAGACTCTGCCCCGCCATCCTCGACGATGGGTTTCTTCAATAACCGTGGGCACAACCAGCGGCTCACTATTGTCCAAAAAATCGAGGTGAAAATCAACGTCGCAGTCGAACTCTTCAGCCAGATCAAAAATGATGCGAATATTTTGCACTGGATCAGGGTCAACATAAGGAGCAGACCCAATCACATCACCCCCCATTTTCATGGCTTGATGCAAGAGATCAGCAACATCGGAATGCTGGGTAATCCCTTCCTGGGCAAATACGGCAAGCTGTAGGGTCAATCGCTTGCGATAGCGATCACGCAACGGAACCAATGCCTGCATGCCGGTTAGTCCAATGGAGGGATCCACTTCCACATGGCTCCGCATTGCCGTGGTACCAAAACTAATGGCGTGTTCAATATGCTGGCTGGCCCGTGTTTGAATGTCGTCAACTGTAAACGACTTCTTAGCGCGGAGGGTTTGCTCTAGCGCTTCTTGAAAGTTACCTGTGCTCGCTAAACAGCGATCGAGTAGCCTCACCTTATCCAGGTGAAAATGAGCATCAACAAGTCCTGGAATAACGAGCTTGCCATCAGCATCCATCATTTCATGGGCATCAACCGCTAATGTGGGTTCAATATGCGTAATGTATCCCTGCTGAATGGCGATCGCCCACTGGCCAGACCGACCCGGCACAACGGCATTCGAAATAACTAAATCCATGATTATCGTTGGTGTCAGCGGCTAAGCTGTTAGCTATTTTGTGTATTTTGGTGGAAAATCACCAAAATACACAAAATAGGTGAGGTTTAGCTTAGAACATGATTTTGTCACTATAGACGGTTGCCGGAAGTTTTAGATACAACGTTGATACAGACCTAATTCATTTGGGAGTATCCATGCCAGTTCCAACGCCCCATGCTGACTGTTCTGCTCTTTTAGCAGAAGCGCTACACCTTGCGCGACTGCTACAACAGGCTCCGCACTCGCAGAACGATTTGAGTCAAGTCCGTTGGAAAGACCGTTTGCGTGAACTTCAACGAGAATTAGAACACTACGCTCATCCCATTTGTCGAGCGGCTATCCCCGTGGAAGACATTCCCGCCTCAGTGCGATTGGCCTTTGTGAAAGCAGCTGTGCTCAGCACACGATACGTTGAAAGCGGTCAAGGCTGGTGCGGCACCTTACATTCACCCACGCTGGCAGACTATAGCCCTGATCCTGTTCCTCAGCACTGGGATAATCTCATGGGTCTAGAAGAGCTCTGCCAACACTTTCACCTGGAGCCAGCAGCAAACCGTTCAATTCAAAACCTTCTTGCGGCCGTTGATGTCAATCTCAAACAGCAGCGATCGCTCATTCAAGGAATCCTTCAGGACAATCGGCTCCACACTCAGTCAGGGACTCGAATGATGCCCAAATCTGACACGATGATGCATTTATTTAAGTCCCTGTTTGGAGCCGTTCCCTTACCACTTGCAGCGCTTGACTGCATTTATACCGATACTCAGCTCTATTTTTGTATTGCGTATGAGGGCGATCGCCTATCGAACAAGGAATTATGGGAGACGTTGACATTCGATGAACAGCATAGATTAACATCGTTTTTCCAATCCCTCAGCCAATTTAGTTTTGAGTCATTTCGACGGTTTCCAACATTCGGGGCGTGTCAGCCTGGGCACATTTCCGGTGACTGGTGCGATCGCCTTGCGACTGTCACCGGAATGACAACGTCGGATATTCGCACGCGCATCAGCCGCACTACAGGGGTCATGCCCACAGCAAAAGCTGAAGCGTTTCTTCTCCATGACATTTGGGGGCACAACTGGCAATTTATGTTGACCTCATTCATCAGCGACTATGACATTTTGTCTCATTGCGATGAGCCGCTCCGAGCGAGAGAAACGGCCTATACCCCCGACGGCCCCCTAACCTGTGGCGATCTTTTTGCGCTTCAAGGTGATGAGGTGGTGTTGGATGAAGAGCGGGCCGCTCTCTTTTTTCATGGAGAAGTGCAGCAGCGTCTTGGGCTATTGTTCACGCATTTGATTGGGGAGCTTGTGGCTGATGTCGCTGAGTTTAAGTTTATTTGGGACTACCCCCACGCAGCCGATCAATTATTAAGCTCATCTGTGTTCAAAGACAAGCCTGCGAAGCTCGATTTAGGACTGGGAGATGTCGATTTTTTGTTTTTGAAGGTGCTACAGCCGTTGCTATCTGTTCAGTTATCGGTGCTTGATGAAACGTGTCTAGAGCATGATTTATTGGATGACTGGCGCAGAGTGGAAAATAACTCGCTGTCGCTACAGGTAAAGGTCAGCCTAAAGCAGGCGATCGCCCGATTGTATGAATGTTTTTTGCGTGACTATAGCGCAACGTATTTGCCGACCTTGGGTGAGGACACAAGCTTATTCTCAGAGATGGTGAGTAATTTGTTGTATTTGCAAAATGCAATCAATGCCTTATATACCGACTTACCCAAAGAAACATCGCTGCCCTTCCAAGATTTACTCATTCTGTTTATCGGCGTGTTTTGTTCTCACGATAGTTATGCAGAGTTTTGGGATGTTGATAATGCGATCGCCTCTTATTTTGTTCCCTGTTGGAACATTCTGAATCAAATGCATGATTCTGCGAAATGACAGCATTGACGATAAGAAGGGGCAATATTTAAAATATTGACTTTGTTCTGAGCTGTGGGCACGTTAGTTAGGATGGAAACGTTTTGCCCCCTGAAGCTACCCGATAAGTACCTGGACGTCATGAAAACCAAAACCCCAACTTCTGTACCGCTCGCTGAGCGGGCGACACATGATTTGGGAGGTTACGTTTAATTATGGCTAACGACTTATCAGTACCTGGACGTCATGAAAACTAAAACTCCAACTTCTGTACCGCTCGCTGAGCGAGCGGTACAGAAGTTGGAAGGATATAGTTAATGCTAACTAGCGACCGATCAATCGTTGAGAATTGAACACGTTACTACAGCGTCAGTATGGCAACCTGCTCATGTACTGTAGTGATTTTTATGCTGGTAATTCTCATGCTTTTGAAGAGTCCCAATGATTACGCTAGAGTGAGACTGCTCAATATGCGCACCCGCACCAGAGATTGGCCATTGAAACACCGTACGTTATTTCCCTCTATCCCAGGACGATCCAGAAACGGCGATCGCCCGACTGATTCTGTCGCTCTATCCATGCATGAGATTACGGATCAACCATCGAGTCGCATGATTGATCTCTGTTTGTTGGCTATTTGCTCCTGCGCCCTCAGTTTGCTCTGTCACCAACCGATGAGTACAACTGCAGCAACAGCATCGGTTCCTACGTCTGGAACTACGCCAATCGCCACGCCCGTCAGCATTGATTTTTTGATTAAAGCTGGATTGCTGACGACTCAAAAAGAAGAAGAGGAGCTTCTTCAAGAGAGTTAAAGGATAACGATGGTAGAGGCGTTAGTGATTTCCGTGGGAAGGACACGGAGGGGCAGAAATGGATCGATCGATCCAACCTGCGGCCTGTTGAAGGTGAGGCAGCGCCTCAGTCGAGTTGTCTTTGAGCAAGTAGACCAGGGCGATCGCCGTTTGCTCTTTAGCACGAGCGAGCCGATTTCCTTTCAATCGATGCCAGTCATTAGGGGCGATCGCCATGCGTTCAGCTAAGGCTTGGGCCAGATCTTGAGTACTGACATCTGAAAATCGAGAATCGGTCGGAGTCGCAAGGGTCTCGTTGAAAATAGGCGTTGGGTTATGCTTGGCAAGGCTCATCAATACAATCCTTATCGCTCAGATATCCTCTGTCGTCATTCCGATTCTTTGTGATTTGAAAAGAAACAGATGGCTGATATCAGAGGATTGACCATTACAGTCTACTAACGTTGCTGGCTAATCTGCTAGCGATGATGCGACTGTGTAAAATGATTGACGCTCAACTCTTTATCAGATATTGCATGATGCTTGTTTTGACTTGATTTTCCTCTGCTCAATTCTGTCGCATATGATCAGGCTATGGCTTACCCTCCATCATCAGAAGACTCTCGTTCCAGCGACGCTCCAGATGATCAAGATTTTATCGATGCTCTCAATGATGCACAAGTTTCGTTAGATCAGCTGAAGGAGCGTTATGCTCAAGTCACTGCAGCCCAAGAGCAACGCAATGAGTTGCGGGCTCAGTATAGCCGTACTCAAAGTGAGCTGCGGCGCCATCGCACAAAAGAATTGAAAAAAGAGCTGAACCAAATCAAAGAGAAGCTCAGCGAGTTAGACATTGTGTTTGAGAGCCGATTAGTTGACCCGTTTTGGATGGCGATTCGGTTTGGTGGACTCGGTATTGTTATTGGTTGGGCGATATCGGCGATCGCCAACTAAAGGACAGATGTCGCCACATGCTCATTCAACTCAAATGCAGATTGAGACTGTGGAACTTCAAATTCTAGAGGAACGGTAACCGTAAAGTGGGTGGCCATATCTTGGCTTGTGACTTGAATACTGCCTCCCAAACACTCTGTTAATTTTTTCACTAAAGCAAGTCCTAATCCTGTACCTCCTTGTTTCCAAGGGTCGGCACTGGGGACTCGATAGAATTTGTCGAAAATGTGAATAATTTCACGCTCTGGAATTTCGATCCCTGAGTTGCTAATGGTGAACTGTACAGCCTCTGGAAGCGATTGCACATTGACGATAATTGATTCACCTGGAGGCGTGTATTTGCAGGCGTTGTTAATTAATTCCGTGAGGATGCGCCCTAAGCTAACGGAGTCCGTGTGAACGATCGGCAAGGGCGGATCCATGCTTTTGAGAGTTAAGCGTTGCTGCCGATTGGAAGCTCGTCCTTCAAAGGGCTTGACGACCCTCAATAACCAGTCATCGAGGTTGATGGGTTCGATCGTTAACGTGGTGTGGTTCGTTTCTAAGCGCTGTAGATCCAGTAAATCATTAATGAGACCAATTTCTCGTTGACATTCATCTTGCAAAATCTTGAGATAGTGAGCTGCTTTTTCGTCTGCTCCCTGTTTATCTGAAAACGCATAAGACAACTGATTGGATGCTGAGGTCGTCGACTTATCCTCTGCTTGTGCTTGTTCAATAATCAGAGAAAGCATGCGTGTTGCCAGCTTAATATTCGCAACAGGAGTTCTCAATTCGTGAGACACCGTACTGAGAAAATCGTCTTTAAGATGGTTCAGTCGCTTGAGTTCTTGAACTTGAGCTTTTGTTTCTTGATAAAGACGTGCTTGTCGTAGGGCGATCGCACATTGGTTCGTCACTTGCTGCAATAGTCGAATCTCCAGATCCTTAAAGGCATGGTCAGCGGCATTGACCAGCCAGAGATCACCGAGAACTTCCCGATCGTCTAGAATTGGGCAAACGAGCATGGATACCCGCCCTCGATTAGGATTAGGGAATAACGAGCAAAACTGGAAGTGCTGCCTCGACAAGATCTGCTTGTAGAGATCGGGTGAATTTTCCATACTCATCACCCGTCCTTGGACCGGAACGGTTGAGTCGGTATATTCGTAGTGCACAACGGCTGTTTTAGACGTGAGGTCGTACAAGGCTGCATTACAGGAACGCACCCCAAGTTCCTGACCTAATTCATGAACTGCTGCTTGCAAAATTTGACTTTCGTCAAGAGTATCCCGAACTTTGTCGGTAATTCGCTTGAGCAATGCTTCAAAGTCAAGCGCCTTTCGAAGTCGATCCGCTGATTGACGTAGAGATTCTTCAGCTTCCTTGCGTTCAGTGATTTGTTGCTGTAGGGCTTGGTTGGTTGCCTCTAATTCTCCTGAGCTGGGTAAATTAATAGCCTTTGGAATAACCGAGTAGAGTTCAATTGCAGTCACAATTGACGTAACAGCAGTGAGCACCTTAATAATGCCCATCGCCCAATACACCGAGTGCCAAGTCGACCATGCTTCTAATAAATGCCCTGCACCACAGAACAGAATGAAAAAGCCAAATAGAACAAAAACCCTGCGAAATGGGAGATCCCTGCGCTTGCAGATGAAGCTGAAAAGCATCACAGGGATAGAGTAATAGGCCAGAGCAATCAGGAGGTCAGACGTAGCGTGTAGACCAATTAACCTTGCATTCCATAGATAACAACTTCCATGAGGAATAAAGCTATTTATTGTAGAAATGGGTTCTAAGGCATCTAGCATTGAGATGGATGGTAGAAATTACTCAGATTGGACTGCTGCTAGTGTTCCCGAAAACACTTGTTCTCGATAATA
>JBCCWF010000304.1:0-8171 GCA_039194035.1 Cyanobacteria bacterium P01_E01_bin.6
ATAAAGAAGGGGAGTAGACATGGGGTGGACTTCAGTGTTGTGGTAAATACGAAGCCTCTCATCTCTCTCCCCCTTTTGTCATCTCAATGCCATGATGAATAAAGCGGACAGCTATCTATAAAGTTTTCTGCACCACTAAGGTACAAGCCCTTGATTCAGGCGGCGTTAGCGGATTGGGATGAGGGCTGTTTGTACGCCATGCTTTGACAGTCTCCGTCAGCGATGTTTTACCGTGATCAAGATGGTATGCCTGAGCGTACTGCCCGATGACCAGCGTCAGTTTTACGTGATGGAGGTGTCCAAGCAACTGATTGCGCCAAGCGGGTGCGCACTCCGGGCGAGGCGGAAGATCTCCAGACTTCCCGGTACCTGGAAAACAGAATCCCATGGGTAAAATCGCGATCTGTTCGGGGTCGTAGAACACCTCTGGTGTTACGCCCATCCACTCACGCAGACGATTCCCGCTGGCATCATCGAACGGGATGCCAGACTCATGAACTTTTCGTCCAGGTGCTTGACCGACAATCAGAATTCGAGCCTGCGGGTGTATCTGAAGGACAGGGCGAACCCCATGCGGCAGATGTGGTGCGCAGATGGTGCAGGCGCGAACGTCGGCGAGCAGGGAAACAAAGTCAGCCATACCTGCTTCTCATCGATCCGCGTATTCACGAACAGGTTCAGAGCGATCGCCCACCTGATCGGCTACCAGATGACAGGCAACCCCATGATTGCTGGTAATCTGCGTCCATTCTGGCTTGATAGAGTGACAGGCGGTCTGGGCGACTGGACATCGGGTGTGGAATCGACATCCGGAGGGAGGCGTCACGGGGGAGGGAATTTCTCCCGTTAGGCGCACTCGATTTCGTGTCGCATCTGGATCAAGGGGGGGAATGGCGGACAACAGGGCTTGGGTATAGGGGTGAGTCGGCTGGGAAAATAATCGTTCCGTGGGGGCAATTTCCACGATTTCACCCAAATACATGACGGCGACCACATCACAAAAGTAGGCAACAACCGAGAGATCGTGGCTGATGAACATGAACGCTAAGTTCATGTCTTGCTGGAGCGTTTTCAGCAAATTGAGAATGTTGGCCTGGATAGACACGTCCAACGCGGCGACGGCTTCATCGGCAATTAGAAAGCTGGGGTCAGAGACAAGGGCACGGGCGATCGCAATTCGTTGGCGCTGGCCACCCGAAAAGGCGTGGGGAAAGCGCCGCAGATGCTCCAAATTAAGCCGACATTTTTCGGCCACGTCACGGACACGGCGATCGGTTTCCTGTCGAGTACGCGTAAGCTGCATGGCTTCTAGAGGCTCAGCGATGATGTCTCGCACCGTCATACGAGGAGATAAAGACGCGTAGGGATCTTGGAAAATCATCTGAGCATGCCGCCGCAGAGCCTTCAGTCCCTTGCCTTTGAGTTGATCCACCGGTAACGTTGCCGCTCCTACCCGCAATGTCACGTCTCCGCTGGTGATAGGAGCGGCTTTCAGGATGGCGCGACCCACGGTCGTTTTCCCAGAACCTGATTCTCCGACCAAGCCAAAGATTTGCCCCGGTAAAATATCGAAGCTGACACCGTCCACAGCTCTCACGACTTGAGGCTTTCCCTTTAAAAAGCCTCCTCCAATGGGGTAGTGCACTTTCAGATTGCGAACGGACACAATAGGGTCAGTCATCGGGTTCCCTCCAGAACTTTTTCGTCTAACAGGTGGCAGGCTGCTAGGTGATCAGACTGAGTGTGGGTGGGGCTGGGCACGACAGTGCGACAGCGAGGCGTGTCGATAGCGTGGGGGCAGCGGGTATGGAACACGCATCCGGCAGGTCGTTCCAATGGGCTGGGAATATCACCCGGAATCGGAACCAGGGGACGATCTAGAGCATCGAGTCGAGGAATGGCGTTAATCAGCCCCTGAGTATAGGGGTGCTGAGGCGTGCGGATGATGTCGCGTACTGGCCCGGTTTCCATATCCTTGCCCAGATACATCACCAAGACGTCGTTGGCAATCTGGGAAATCACGGCGAGGTCGTGAGAAATGAAGATAATGGCCATGCCAAATTCCTGCTGGAGTTCTTTAAGCAAGTCCAAAATCTGGGCTTGAATGGTCACATCCAGAGCTGTGGTGGGTTCATCGGCAATCAGCACCGCAGGCCGCATCGCCAGGGCGGACGCAATCATTGCCCGCTGCCGCATGCCCCCTGAGAGTTGGAAGGCGTACTGGTCGATTCGCAATTCGGGGTTGGTCATGCCGACGCGATCAAGCATCTCGATTGAGAGCTTCCGAGCCTGATCTCGACTCACATTCCGGTGTATCCGGATGCCCTCCATCATCTGATTGCCAATGGTGTAAAGAGAGGAGAAGGCGGCTGAGGGTTCCTGGAAAATCATGGCAATTTCCCCACCCCGTAGCTGGTTCAGTGCTTTGCTCCGAGCCTCTAGCTGTGCAATATCGACGTATGCTCCCTGTTTCGTTTGGTAGAGAATCCGGGATGCGGGGGCGATCGCCGCATAATCTGGCAGCAGGCGCATCAAGGCTTTGGTGGATACTGACTTTCCCGACCCTGATTCTCCGACGATGCCTAGGGTTTTCCCCGGCTCCAGAGTAAAGGAGAGATCGTCAACAGCGGTGACGAGTCCCTCATCGGTGTGAAAGCAAACAGACAGATTAGATACGGTCAGGAGTGGATTGGAAGCCATCGGTGTCTCCTATCGTCGAATACCAGCATAGGGATCGGCTGCATCGCGTAAACCATCGCCCAACAGGGTAAACGACAGCACGGCCACCACAAAGAATAGCAGTGGAATGAAGAACCAAGGGGTGAGCTGAATCGCCTGCACCGTCGTCATCTCTTGCATCAATACTCCCCAAGACATCGTGGGTCGCCGCAGCCCTAACCCGACAATAGACAACGCGGTTTCATCCAGAATGCGATAGGGAAAGTTGATGACGAGTTCCACAATGATGTAGCTGGCGAAACCAGGGAGTAGGTGGCGGGTGACGATGCGCCAACCACTGGCTCCTGATAGCCTTGCCGCCTGGACGTATTCTTCTTCACGGGAGGCGAGCAGATAGGATCGAATCCGCCGCGCCAGGGTTGGCCAGTTCACCAGGCCTAGCACCAGGGTCATGGCGAAATACACCTGCATGTTTGACCAGTCTCGTGGAAACATGGCCGTTAGTGCCATGTATAGGGGAATCGGAGGAATGACTCGCACCAAATCGGTGAATGACTGAATGGCCGCATCGACCCAGCCCCCAAGGTAGCCAGCCACGCCCCCAATCAAAAGACTGAGGATGAAGGAAATCATCACCCCAAGGAAGCCAATGGTGAGGGATGTTCGGGTGGCAAACATGACTCGGCTGAATAAGTCTAAGCCGCTAGAGTCGGTGCCAAAGAGATGGACTTTCCCTTGCTCTACGCCAAACAGATGGATGTTGCTGGGAATTATCCCAAGGAGTCGGTATTCCCCATCGCGAATGAAAAATTTGAGGGGGCGGCGCAGGGGCTGACCGTTTTCTTCCACCACGGTTACTTGGTAGCCCTTGTCGATGACGCTATAGCTACTGGTCAGTTCATGGACAAAGGGCCAGAGCTGGCACCCTGAACGGTCACAAAACCGAACCAACTGCGGGGGGCCAGCCGTGTAGTCAGTGTTGCGCGTATCCGCCTGTCCGGTATAGGGGGCGACAACCTCGGCAAATAGGGCGATAAAAATGAATAGGCTGAGTACCGCACCCCCTAAGGCTGCCAGTCGATTGCGCTTAAACCGTGACCAGAACAATTGCCACTGGGACGCGGTGTAGTACTCTTCTTTGCGAAGTTGGGGTAGGACGGTATTGGCAACTATCCAAGGTTCTGTGTTTGTCATGGTTGCTTATCCTCTCCCCATTCGCACACGTGGATCCAGTGCTGCGATCAACAAGTCCGACAGAAAATTTGCAACCACGATGACACTGGTGATGCAGATCAAAATCCCTGCGGCTGTATTCTGATCGGCGTCTAGAAACGCCAGCAATAGTTCCTGACCGAGTTCTCCTAGCACCAAAATCGAGGCCACAATAGGCAACTCGTTGAAGGAGCGAGCAAAGTCAAACCCGATGGTGGAGACGATCGGCATCACGGCATGGCGGGCGGGATATTTGATCAACATCGGCCAGCCAGACAACCCTTTGGCTTGAGCGGCGGTGACGTAGAGCTTGCCCATTTCGTCTTTCATCAATCCCCGCATGGTTTGCAACTGAAAGGCCGTGGTTGACCAGCCTAGTACCAGCAACGGAATGTAGGCGTGCCCCAGGAAATCCAGGAATTTTGCTAAGGTCCACGGCGCATCACGATATTCTTGGGAAATAAGCCCAGTGACATCCAAGTTGAAGACGAAGGCATTGAGCATTAACAGGACAAGGGCGATCGCAAAATTCGGCAGTGCCAACCCCAGGTAGGACAGCAGGGTTACGACGCCATCCGCGATGCCTGATTTGCGCGTTGCGACCCAAATTCCCACCGGAATGGCCACGATGTAGGAGAACACCATGGCTCCGACGACCAGAATGAAGGTGTATAGGAACTTGTCTTTGAGTAGGTTGTTGACGGAGGTTTCTACCCGGAAGGCAGGCCCAAAGTCGAAGCGGGTGACGACGTTCCACAGCCACTCACCGTAACGCACCAAAAAGGGGCGATCCAATCCCAAAGAAACCCGTACCCGGTCAATTTCAGCCTGGGTAATCGTGACGCCCGTACCAGAATATTTGCGGAACAATTCGCGCTCCGCATAATCCCCTGGCATCAACTCGATGAGGGCATAGATCATAAAGGACACGGCCAGCAGCGTTAGCAGGGAGATTAGCAACCGTGTGGCAAGGAATCGCCAGAAGGCAAGGTTGGATTGACGAGAGGAAGCAGATGAAAGAATCATGCGTTAAAGGGCCGAATGACGAGAGAGTATCCCTCAGGTTGACGTACAACCACTGTGATCAAAAAGAGTCAACTCAGAAAGAGTCAACGTCCTTCTCTCCAGTCTGAGAGAAGGACGTTGAACAGAGTTACTGCTTCAGAAACCACTGAGTAGGACGATAGGGGTAAGCCCAGTAGTAGTCATAGGATTTTGCCGTGAATGACTGGAAGTTGCCCAAATCGTTCCGGCGGTAAATCGGTTCGGCAGGGTTTCCAACGGTTCCAATGAACAGAAGGTCAGACTGAACCAAGTCCACAATCTCAGTACCCAGGTCGCTGGACTCAGGCGTACCCAGTGTAAACGACTGATATTCAGAGGACTTTCCATCCAGTTCTGTGACCCATGAAGGAGGCTGAATGCCTTCAGCTCCATCCGTTTCAATAAAGCGTGCCCATTCGTGGCCGCTCGTCAGGCTAAAGAAGTCGCCAAATGGAGGAATCAGAGCTTCTCGTGATCCTGCCACGAAGGCGGAGGTGTAGGTCTTTGTCCAGGTCATGATGTCGAGGTCATTGGCAGCTTGACTTGCACGATACTCGTCAGAGGTGACTTCCTTGAGCTGAACATTGAGGCCAACATCATCCAGATACTGAGCAAACAGTTCGTGCATTTTAACGGGGCCACCCTGATTGGCGAACTGCAGGTTGATGACCAACGATTCACCATCTAGGCGATCGCGACGTCCATCCCCGTCTGCATCAATCAATCCCATCTCATCCAGCAGTTCATTGGCTTTCTCCGGATCAAACTCTGCGAAGTAGGATTTCTGCTCCTCCGTGACAAAGTCAACGGTGGTGGGGTCAAACACGGTGTACTGTGCTGGAGTTCCTAACCCGAAGTAGACAAGTTCATTGATTTCTTCGCGATCGAGGGCTTGGCTAACCGCTTGACGAAAGCGGACGTCGCCAAAGATGTCCTGCAAGCCTGGGTCTTTGTGGTTGACGTTGAAGGAATACACCACCATGGATTCACCAGCGGTGGGAGTCACGTCGATGGTGTAGTTGCCAGCTTCTTCATTTTGCTGAAGCACAGGCAGATCTTCCCCAAAAACAGCCTGGGTCTTGTAAACCACTTCACCGTTGGAGAGCTTCAAGTTCTGGACTTCTTTCTCAGGAACATACAACTCATCAATCTCGCTGATGTAAGGCAGCTGCTGTCCGATGGTGTCTACCTGGTGGAAGTACGGGTTGGCAACCAGTTGACGGCCTGTATCGGACTCTTCAACAAGAATATGAGACTCTAGGGTTGGCATGACGGCCTTGTCTAAGCTTGCGGCCTTATCCGCATCCTTCAACAGAGGGGACGGAACATCCTTCCAGTCGCTGCTACCGTAGTAGAAGTTAAACGCTTCGTCCCAGCTTTCAAATCCAGCGTCTGTTGCATTGGCTTCAGCATTCTCATCCACGGCAGGATGGTATTGGCCGAGGAAGTGCTGGGGCAAAAAGGGCTGGGCGTAGTCCGTTGCAAACAATGCAGTGAGGCCGGGCTTGGGTTGAGCGAGGGTAAAGGTGACGGTTGTTTCATCAACGGCCTCGACCGTCATCGGCTCACCACCCACTAAGAATCGATCGGGGATGCCTTCGCTGTATAGCGTCTCGTCCGCCAGGACATTGTTATACCAGAAAGCAACATCATCAGCTGTGAATGGCTGACCGTCCGACCACTTGTGACCTTTCCGCAAGGAAACCGTCAAAACGGTGTAATCATCATTCCACGCAAAGTCACGAGCAACGTTGGGGACAATGGTTTGGAGGTCGTCGGAAAACCGGAAGAGGTTAACGTGGCGAATGGAGAGTAAGTCAGAGGTGCCGGATTCAGTTGCCTTCGACAATCCAGCTAATGTGCCGCCATACTGACCAATTTCGACATACGGAGCAACGACAAGCGGTTCTTCGGGGAGTCTTTCTTCAAGCGCTGGCAACTCCTCGTTCCCGGCAATCTGCGCATTCAGCGCTTCAATGTCTGGATTGGCAGAGAACTCCATGTCACAGTCCGCAGCAGACTCATATTCATCCAGGTTAAATTGCTGGGGATATGCACCGGCTACAACGCCCTGATCATCGGCAACGGTAACGGCAGGACAGCTCCCCTCGGCGGTTGTTTGGCTGGTTTCAGTCGAGGATGTGCTGTCTGGTGCGGTGCCAGCGCTGCATGCCGCGAGTCCTGCGAACAGCAGCAGCGCAACAGAATTCGCAAAAGGGCGGATAAGCAAGGTTTTTAAACCCGTATTCAAAAGACTCATATCATCTCCTTAGGTTTGGATTGAATGGAGCAGTCTCTGTAAGTTACTACTCAGGTGAAAGATTGAACAAAAAAGCAGACTAACCTGAAACAGATTCCGCAATGCGGAATGGTGCGTTGGGTTTGTCGTGGAGAAGCGAAACGTGTGGTTGATACCCCGGTACAGGAATGGACTGCATCGCATCTGCCAGTGGGATGTTGAGCATCTGGCAGATGAGTGGGGCGATCGCCAACTGCGATAGTCCCTTTTCCTCAACGTAGATGCCTGGAGCAAACTCATCCCCAAGACAGAACAGCGGGGTTTCTCGCACATCTGGCAAGGAGCCGCCGTGGTTACCATCGGCATTCATGCCGTGATCCGCTGTAATGAGAATGCTGTATCCTCTCTCAATCCAGCGGGGAAGGAATTTTGCCAACATGCTGTCCATTGCCAGCGCCTGTCCGCGATATTCAGCTGTGTTTGACCCGTAGCAATGACCTGCGTGATCAATGCCCATTGGGTGCACCAGCATAAAATCTGGTAACCACCGCTGAATCAACCGTTCAGCATCTGCAAACAGATGCGAATCGGGGTAGGCATCGTCCCAATAAAAAAGCCCGTGCTGAATGGGCAGATTGGGGTTGTGCTGTTCGCGCTCGGTGAAGAGGTCAAACGGAGCATGATTGTAGAGTTCGCTAAACCACGAGTAGGCAGCGGCGGCGGTTGTCAGTCCTTGGGCGATCGCCAGATGGAAGATGCTGTGTTGATGAGACAATCGAACAACATCGTTTGCTCCAATGCCGTTTAAAGATACAGGGGTACCCGTGAGCAACACTTCATAGAGGGGTCGAGAGAGACTGGGCAACTCTGCGCGAATTTTATGGAAACTGGCGTGCTGAACTTCGAGCAGATGTCCTAAATATCCCATGTAGTCACGGGCCACATCGAACCGGAGTCCGTCTAGAAGAATGAGAATGACCTTGCTCGACATGTTGTA
>JBCCWF010000305.1:0-8142 GCA_039194035.1 Cyanobacteria bacterium P01_E01_bin.6
AAGGAGCCAGGTGCTCATATTTCTTTTTGATAATTGCTTCTGTTGCTCCACTCAGCATACTCATCCCTGCAAGCTCTTACTCTTTTCAGGATAGAGTCAGAATCAAAAAATGTTCAAGTTATTTTTGCATGCTCCCTTAGATTGTCACTGACTAGGGTATCGTGGAAGGTATGGTCAAGAATGACCAAGGACAAATCATCTCGCAGCGGAATTGTTTGAATATACCCTTGCCCAATATCAGGAGAGTAAACTTGAATATGGTCAGCTGAATCAGCGTGAAAGAGCCTGCTATCGCTGGAATGACCAGGGCGAAGATAATCTGAATCGCGGTCGAGCACACGTACTGCCACATTACTACTATCCGATGCAAGGTTATCGTTCGTCACCTTGATGACAATAACTTGCATGAATATAACATTAATGGTTGCCTTTCACGGTGCTTTTGTGGATCAATTATCCAAGAAAAACTCACGCAATTGTTCCAGAACTAATTCAGCACCAATTGGGCCATTGAGTCCATTCCATTTGTAATAGGTAGCAAAGTACACTCGATTATTCTTACTTGCAGGGAGAGTCTGGGCGATCGCATTTTCCTCCCAATCCTCCCGAATCGTCTTGACCTGATGACGTTCAACTACCTCGCTGATGGTTGTCTCGTCATCTGGAGACGTGATGAGGGAGTCAGCGCCAAAGTCAGCGTTGTAGCCCAACAGGATGATCGTATCCATATCATTAAACTCTGGCAGGGCTTCAATAGAGATTGGGGCTCCAGGACGACTGTCTAAGGAGGGTAGGGAGATCATCTGAAACCCAACACCTTCCAGCAATTCCCCCAAATAGCTTTCAGGCTCAATCGCATAAATCCCCTCATTGAGACGACTAGCTCCCAGCAATAGCACTGTTGGATACTGCTCGACTACATCGGCTAGCTCAGCACGGGTATCAGCAATAAGAGCCTCGACTTTTTGAATCGCGGCTCTGACTTTTTCCTCTTGATCAATAGCAATGGCAACAACTTCTAGACTTTCCCTCCATTGACCTTTATCGGTACGATTACTCCAGAGAATAGTCGGAGCAATTTGAGACAATACGTCATAGGTGTCAGCATTCCTGCCTGCTTCACCAATAATCAAATCAGGTTTGAGTGCCGTCAAGGCTTCGAGAGAAGGTTCAGCAGCATTCCCCAAGTTAACGGGTTGAGTGGTGAGGCGATCGCCCAAGTAAGGAATCTGTTGAGCGGGATTATCAAAAACCGATCCTTGATTGAAATTACCCACAGTCGCTAAACCAGCAGGTTGCATACCCAACGACAACAGTAAATCAAGCACATGGACACTAAGAGCAACCACTGTCTCTGGCTGACCGCAAACCTCAGTTTCACCTGCATCATGACTAATCGTACGGCAATCAGTAGGTAATGATTGAGTCGGCTGGTCAGTAGATATCGAATCGCCAGACTGGTTACCGGAAGAAGGGCTGCATCCCACAATGAGCCCCATCACTAAAAGACTCAAACAGATCCATTTCGCCACTCGCTTATGCATTATCAGGCTCACTACTTTTATGAAACGCTTCATGTTGCTCTGATTTTTAACTGGGTGGAACGCAATGCGTTCTACCCAGTTAAAGGCTCAATACCTACGATCCACACTTAAAACGACACGGCCACTGATCCAATAATCGTGAAGTCTTCACCTGGGTCAATCTCTGTGGTTCGACTGTTTGAGGCACTTTCAATGAAATCAACATCAAACAAGTTGCGGATATTCAGCCCGAGCCGCCAGTTGTCACGCTCATAGGAAATAGCTGCGTTGGTCAGGAAGTAGCTACCGAGAGTAAAGCTATTGGCATTGTCGCCAAACCGCTCACCCACAAAGTTGAAGCCGATGCCAAACCCCAACCCCTCTAGTAGCCCACCCTGGATATCATAGGTCGTCCACAGGTTGAAGTTGTTTCTGGGAACGCTGAACAGGCGATTCCCTTCAATATCCGTGTTGTCTTCCGTAATGTCGGCATCTGTCAGGGCATAGTTAGCTAAGAAATTCCAACCGGGCAACAGCTCTCCAATCAAGTCAATCTCGATACCCTGGCTCCGCTGTCGACCTGTTGCTACAGAAAACGTTGGAAAATCTGGATCGGGTGTTGCGACATTCTCCAAAGTGATATTGAAGTAAGCCAGACTCGCTGAGAAACGACCATCCAGCAGTTCAGATTTCACGCCGACTTCAAATTGTTCCCCTCGCTCAGGATCGATGATATCTCCTGAAATCGTGGTCGCTGTATTGGGTGAGAAGGAACGGCTAAAGCTGGCAAACAAGGAAACAGGCTCAATGGGTTGATACACCAGCCCCACTCGGGGGCTAAAGGCATCGCCCGTTGTTCGAGTATCGATTCCCTCGGGTGTAAAGAAACTCGGGCCAGTGACGACTTCTTGCTCAAATGCATCGAAGCGCACCCCAACCAGAAGCTTTAAATTATCCAGCAGCGTGATTTGGTCTTGGACAAAAATGCCAAGCAAATCAGTTTGATCGCTAATTCCCTCGAACAAGATAGGGGCTTCATCAAAATCGGGGGCTGGGGTTCCACCAAACACAGGATCAAAAATATTGATGGGTGTCGGGGAAAAGAAGTCAGCCCGCCCAATATTGTTATTGAATTCGATGCGAAATAGATCAACGCCAAACAATAGCGTGTGATCAATCGGCCCGGTTGAGAACTCTCCCACCACATCGGCCTGCAGTTCAAAACTATCAGTGGGTTGATCGAGCAAAATGAAATTACGAAAGAGAATCCCTGTGGCTTCGTCAACCCCACCAAAGGGAAATGCAGAGATAAATTCCGTATCAAACTGATTATAGGAAAAGGAATTTCGCACTTTCCAGCTGTCGTTAAAGCGATGCTCAAACTGGTAGCTTGCCAATAGGCTATCAGTTCGATTAATGTCGCCTGGTTCTCCCAAAATTTGGTCGAAGGGGATGTCGGCCACCTCATCTCCAACGGCAACTAGACCAAAGTCGGCAGGGCGGTCTTCTTCCAGATATTCAAGTTGGAAGGTCAAGTCTGTGCGATCGCCAATGGCAAAACTCACTGTAGGAGCAATGAAAACCCGTTCAATGTCCGTATCAAAATCCCGTAAACTCTCTTCGTTTCGATAAAGCGCATTGAGTCGATAGAGAACGCTGCCATCATCTGTGAGCGGTCCAGAGATATCGATGCTCGGCTCAACTAAATCTCGATTCCCCAAACGAAAACTGAGGTCGTAGAAAGGCTCGCGGGAAGGCCGTTCACTCACGAGGTTGATCACCCCTCCTGGCTCAATCGCCCCAAATAGAATCGCAGCAGGCCCCTTCAGCACCTCAATTTGCTCAATTTGAGAGAGTTCTTGGAATCCGACATTACCATTTGCTCCATTAGTCAATCGAAACCCGTCCCGCAGCACAGAGGCACTTTCAAACCCTCGGAGAATGAATCGCTGCCCCCTTGGGTCACCCGACGCCTGCACAGCACCACTGACGTTTCGCAGAGCGTCGTTCAGCCGCAGCACCTGTTGATCTTCCAGAATTGCTTGGGGAATTACCTGAATTGACTGGGGAATGTCTCTCAGCGGTGTGTCGGTGCGGGTGGCAGTGTTGGCATTGGGCACCACATATCCGTCTTGTTCTCCTGTCACCACCACCTGAATCGTCTCATCATCGACAGTGGCTGTGGCCGGGTCACCTGCTGCGACGCTGAACATCAAGTTCTCTGCACCAGACCCGGCAGATACAACTGGCGGTGCATCTGTTCCGGTGATGGTCAACCGCACTGTCTGCTGATCCACCGTCAGTGCCTCGATTAAGACAATTCCCTCCACCGGATCAAACTGCTGGAATGCATCGTCTCCAGAAATATCCAGCACGGCATTAGGAATTTCAGCAATAAGTGCGTTACCGACCTGTTGAATCTCAGGTGAGGAGAACGTCCCCGATTCGGTCATTAAAAGAACGTCAACCCCTGCGTCTGTGGGGATGAGCTGAATATCAGTGATTGTCACCGTAGCAGCTGTTTGCTGAGCTATTTGAGCCATCCAATCGGTGATTGTCGTCGCTGGACGATCGACCTCGCTCAACAGGGTCACCTCTGGGTCTACCGATGATTCAAATCCCCTCGCAGTTATTGGGTCATGTTGACTCTGTTCTGCTAATGCAATGTCTGCATGGAGCCCTGCAATTTCTTCAGCACCAGCCACCTGGCTATTTATCATTAATTCTGCCGTACTGATGGCGATCGCCATCAGCAGCACACGATTAAAACCTGATACAACCTTTGCCATCTCTAGTCCTCACACCAACGCTTCAGCCTCAGGCGAACGAGAAGCAACTGCACTAATTGCAACCACTTTACGAAAGCAACTAGGCTTGAAGAAAATTATTCTCAATTAACCTACGAGAGGATCTAAGTTGTTGACTAGAGATTTCGCGCCCCAAACGCATTTTTTAGCTAGTGTATTCTTAGCTAGCCCATTGCCATGCCTGCATCTGAAACATTTTAGGATTAACACCCATACGCTGGCGAAAAGCCGTCGCAAAACGACTTCGACTGGAATAACCTACGGATGCTGCTACCTCATTCACTGAACGTTCTAACATCATCAACTGCCATCGTGCCTGCCATATCCGGCAATCCCGTAAATAACCGAACGGCGTCGTACCAAATACCTCATGAAACCCCTGATTAAGCTTGAGGCGATTCGTCCCAACTTGGCGAGCCAACATCTCTATGGTTGGTGGCGTCTTGACCTGTTCTCGCAAAATAGCGGCCGCCTGATAAATGGCATCAATCTCTTCATCCTTAAGATTAGGCTGAGTCATGGCATTCAGTCGTAAGCCAACCAGTTCCAATGCCTTCTTCTCTAAATAGGCTCGTCGTGTTGCGCCTTGGTAAGGGCAACTGAGAATTTGCCCGATTACCTGTTTCATTGCTGTGGTGATGGATTGACGAGTGACATAGTTAAGAGCGATCGCCTCTGAGTAGAGTTCTCCTGGGAATAATTGCTCAACAAATGCATCTGACTTTTCATTAATCACACTGGGCCATCTACTGTGATAGCGGTTCATATGCTGAATCAGTCTCTCAACAATCAATTGTGCTTGTGGGGAAAGGTGCTCTACAAATGATTGAAAATAGGAAATAAGTGTCGGTTGCTTAAAAAAGACCTCTACTTTGAAAAAACGTTTCCGTTCTTGCTTAACACCAAGCTGCTTGAATCCTAATGATGGGCAAAAGAAACTGTAACCCTTGTCAGATCCAGCGAGATAAAAAGTGAATTCCAGTAAATTCCCGTCATCTAATGCCTCTATCACAACGTCTTGATGAAGAGTGTAATCAAGGATGACAAGATCCATATCATCTCTCAACGGGATTAGTTGGTAATATCCACCCCCAAGGTCAGGTGGACAAACCCAAACCCTGTCAGAGGCATCTGAATGATGTAACCGTAGGCTGTCTGGGCTCCCAGGAACAAGCCAATCGTTCCAATTATCCAAAACCAATCGTTTTGTCATAGCAATATGTGAAAAGATCTTCTAATGAGAATGAGTTGCATTATTATATATCGAGCGCATCTCCCCAGTTGATTGGTTTCTATGGATGCTGATGCTAAGCATTTCCACCACAAAGTTTATTTTTAAGGATGAATCATGATGATTCAACTAAAAAGCAATTGTCTTGAAAGTCAAGATTTTAGAATTAGGTTGCGGGAGGCAAGTGCTCATCTTGCCAGGAAATATTGTCCTTCACATTGCATTGAGACAAGTCAACAATTTATACATACAAGCAACGATGGTAACCTTCTTCAATTCCCCCCGCCCTCTTAGATGATTAGATTAAGCCCAAATCGACGGATTATGTCGAGTTGCAATAAATGCAGCAATGTATTAAGAAGGTTCAAGTCTCTGCAAAACCATCCCAAATCCATCGATTGCCTCAATGATTGTCGTAAATGTTTGGCGCCTCGTGGATAGGTTGTTGTTCAAAAAGAGGGTTTATGAGGGTGATGAAGCAATCGCCCCACCAAGTTTCCTCAACTCACATTGACAGCTGCAGAAGTTTTACTGCTGAAATGATCCATTTCCTGAAAATAGGTGTTGTATAAAGATCAGAGTCAGATCTCAAAAGTGATCTGACTTTGATCGGTAGATCGCTTTCTTAAAAATACCGATCTGGTTTCTTGTGGGTTTCAAAAAGAAGCTATTGGTTCAATGTGTCAGTAGTTAACTATTCTTTTCTCTAAGGCTATTTGAGCCACTTAAATTTGTTTAATTGAGTCAATAAATTTGATATTTAGCAAGCATTGTATATGGTCAACAGATGGTCAAAAAAATATTGACCTCTCCTTAAATTAGCTTTATATAAGAAATGCATAAATTTTTGCCCCACATTGGGGTAGTGGGGGTCGTGGGTTCAAATCCCGCCGCTCCGATTGATTAAAACTTCTTGATAGCAGGCTTTCAGCGTTTCTGAGCCTGCTTTTTGCTGTGCCGATTCTCAATAACTTGCGACATAATATGACGGCGGACTACGTTTTTACATCGCCAAAAGGGAACCCAATTGATAGGGCGATCGCTCTTCCCATCCAGTGCAAACGTTTGGGGGCGATCGCGAACCCACCGATCATCATCAAGCAGCTTAACCTATGCTTTCATAAATTCCATAACACTGTGGTAGAAGCAAGCTAACGGTTGCGCTCACCGGACGCAGATAATATTTGCATCCCAACGATAGCTCGAATTCGTTCCGGTGCAAAGGCTATGTTAGCGGGATATCATCACCAATAGCTCTCAACGACTCAAACTTCCGCCATTTTGCAAGATTTAGGAGGTTTAGACCTTCAGACCATCGCGCTAACGCTACCACCAACGACTTGCCAGCCGTTTTTGCCTCTACGCCAAACTCTCATGTAACGGTAATCACCTGCGAAGGCAATTCCTAAATACGTGCCGCTCAAAAAGACTTTAGCCGACGCAAGAACAAAATATTCACTCCAAATACGTATTTCTAGCTCTTTTGGCACAAACTCGTGAAATTGTGTACCGCCAGTACGGTGCAAGTCTAAATCCATTGCTTTAGTTGCCAGTTCACCAGTTGGCCCGGCGAAAAGCAGGTCATCGGCGATGAGTACGTCTAATTCAGATACGTTGGAGGCTGCCATTGCGGCGTAAAGTCGCGCTTCACACTCGCGAATTTGAGTTTCAATTTCTGAATCCATATTTCTCACTACAACTCTGACTACACTTAACTATTCCTCATTACCGATCGCTTTATCAACGTGCCCCCACCGATTGCCTCTGGGACTTCTCGGAAAACCTGATCGCCCCAACTACGCACCACACCCGATCTCTCGATGCTCTTTCCGGTTCCAGTCGATCGCCCTCATCCACGAGTGCAAGACCTGTGTGCGGAGCCAGCTAACGGTTCGGTTCACCCGTGACCGATATGTCACAACCAACTTGTCGACCATAATTCATCGGGTGCAACCGGATAGTTAGGTAGCCTATTGCTTACCACAAGAGTACATAAGCTCATCCTTTCTGGAACTAATCTGTTCTGGCTAAGGCTGGATGTAAAAATAAAGCCCTCAATTCTTTTCTCATTCCCCAACTCCCGCCTCCAATACCACATCTAAAAAGAGGACAGCCCAAATGACCGTTGGCATATAGAGCAGGCAAGGCCCCAAACGCTAATTCCCCTTTATATTTTTCTAAGGAGAATAATTTTTCGTAAGAAAGCCACCAAGCAAATCTCCGTCGACGCTCTCTTGAAGCGTTAGAGTAACGTTCAAATGACCTCGAACATCGCTCCAAGAAATCAAGAGAGAGCAAGCTTGGATTTTCTAATATCCATTCTTCAGATACACACCACTCAACTTGCTGGCAAAATGTGATCCAAGCTTCGAACTCTTGCGGAGAATCATAAAAATCATAATTTTCTGTGGAGTTAGCTCCGTCGTCTAACCCTCCCCCAGATTTCTTCCAAATATTCTTCTGAATATTAAATCCAAATCGTCCTTTACTATAGGTGATCCAGAGATCATCAATTTCTTTGAGAATCTCATTGGGAAACTGTTGGCATAGTTCAAACCAATTCAGATAATCGTGCTTCAGC
>JBCCWF010000306.1:0-8128 GCA_039194035.1 Cyanobacteria bacterium P01_E01_bin.6
CGGCATTTTCAGGGTCATCATCCACCACCAGCATCTGCTTATTAATGCCGACTTGAGGAGCAGCAAGGCCAATGCCATCTTCGGTATACATTGTCTGCAACATCTCTCTGGCAAATTGCCGAATATCATTATCAATTTTCGTGACACGCTTGCAAGGCTGACGCAAGACACGATCGCCTAAATAATGAAGTTCTAGGGGTGCTTGGTCAAGCTTTTTCTTTTCGACCACAAGCTGAGAGGATTGAGAAGCCATAAGAGAGATATAAAGTCGAATATTAGAGATTTCAAGATGTGAATATGAGTATCGCGTCTCTGTTCACACCACCATAGTAGCAATTCTGGCCCCATCACCATCCAGACAAAACAGTGGTCATGACATTCATAGGTATTCTGCGTTTTCGGCATCACTCAAAACCGCAACATCATCTGAATAAAGCCCACCCACTCCTCTTATCGCCGGTTCACTCAACACATAATTTGGCAAACTTCTCAAAATTGCACTCAAGAAATGGGCGTTTGGCGCGCGCGTTGTACACTCCAAACGCTGGTTCCTGCGTACTAACTTCTCTGTAAACATTGCCAAGTCCTGTCAACAATGCGCTGGCGCTACGATCATTGTTTCATGATTGAAAAAACTCCAGCGCATTGTCTTTGGAAAGATCATCGGCTGGAGTGTTCAAGTCAGTCTTCTACCTATTCATCAAAAAATACAAGCGTGCCTTAGATAGCAGGTGCTTTCAGCATAGCCGGACTGGAGAATGGCTCGTTATGTTGCAGTGCGTCATCCAATGGATTCAGTGCAACATCAGGTGATGCTAAAGACGGTACTGACTCACGCATCATGGCTGTAATCTGAATAGTTTTTGCATCATAAATCTGTGTTGCTAATTTTGGATAGAGACCAATACCAATGATGGGGATTAGCAATGAAGCGATGATGAATACCTCACGAGGCTCTGCATCCACAAGCACTTCATGGGATGTCAGCTCTTCGTTTTCAGGACCGTAAAAGATTTCTCGGAGCATAGAGAGAAGGTAAATCGGCGTCAAAATAACACCAATTGCAGCGAGCAGCACCACAATAATTCGGAAGGTGAGACTGTAAGCATCGCTATTGGCAAAGCCAACAAACACCATAATCTCAGCAATAAATCCGCTCATACCTGGCAATGCAAGGGATGCAAGAGAACAGGTTGTAAACATGGCGAAAATGCGGGGCATTTTCTTCCCGACACCACCCATTTCATCCAAGATGAGTGTATGGGTACGATCGTAGGTCGCCCCAACCAAGAAAAAGAGACTTGCACCAATGAGTCCATGAGAAATCATTTGCAAAACAGCACCGCTCAACGCCAGGTCTGTAAACGAACCAATACCGATCAGCACAAATCCCATGTGGGAAATCGATGAATAGGCAATCTTGCGTTTGAGGTTTCGCTGGGCAAATGACGTTAAAGCGGCATAGATGATATTGACGACCCCTAGAATAATCAAAATCGGGGCGAAGTATGCGTGCGCATCAGGCAACATCTCAATATTCATCCGGATCAGCGCATAGCCACCCATTTTCAGCAGAATGCCTGCCAACAGCATATGTACTGGAGCCGTAGCTTCTCCATGGGCGTCAGGCAGCCATGTATGTAAGGGAAAAATAGGCAACTTTACGGCATAAGCCACTAAGAACCCTGCATAGGCTAAGAGCTGAAACTGCAATGGGAAGTCTTTATCCATGAGCGATCGCATATCAAACGTGATGCTATCGCCATAGAAAGCCATTGCTAAGGCAGCAACCAGGATAAACAGCGAACCTCCAGCCGTATACAGAATAAACTTCGTTGCCGCATAGAGGCGCTTCTTTCCACCCCAAATGGACAGAAGCATATAGACCGGAATTAGTTCAAGCTCCCAAACAAGGAAGAATAACAACATGTCTTGCGCAGCAAAGACAGCAATTTGCCCTCCATACATGGCAAGAATAAGGAAATAAAAGAGCTTGGGCTTGAGGGTAACAGGCCAAGACGCCAAAATTGCCAAGGTTGAAATGAACCCTGTTAGCAGGACTAAAGGCATCGACAAACCATCAACTCCAACGGCCCATTTCAAGTCGATGGAATCGACCCAGGTGTAGCTTTCAAAAAGCTGCATGCCTGAGATGCTGGGATCATATTGGCTATAAAACGCGTAGGCAATGATAGCAAAGTCAATGAGTCCGACAATCAATGCAAACCATCGCACGGTTTTACCGTCTTTGTCAGGGATGAAGGGCACAACTAACGCCGCCGCAATGGGAAACAAAATAATCGTTGTTAACCAGGGAAAATTGGCAAGATCCATATGGATAAAATTCTGAGATTTAGGTCATTCAACGCAATCGGTGATGTGGATGCTCATTCCCTCAACCTACTAGAAGAGAACTATCTGCCAGGGTTAGGGAATGAGCAGACCGATATCAAGTGATTCCTGAAACCAATACAAGGCCTAACACTGCACCAAAAACGATCAGTGCATAAAACTGTGCTCGACCGTTTTCGAGATACTTGAGTCCTTCGCCTGTAACCAACGTGACAAAACCAGCAAGGTTGACAATTCCATCGACGATACGAATATCAACTTCAAGCACCTGACGAGCTAGACGACGCGTGCCTTTGACAAACACTGCATCATATATTTCATCGAAATACCATTTATTGAGAGACAACTTGTAGAGTGGCTGAATGGACTGGGCGATCGCCCCCGGATCGATTTTCCGACTCATATACATGAGCGATGCTAACGAGATTCCAATCAGGCCGATGCCAACGGAGCTACCGCCCATGAGCAGAAACTCGCCCCATTCGAAATCAGCCGCAATCTCCAGTGCCGGCATCGCTTCTACCGTCTCGCCAGGAGGATGAATAAATGTCTCGAAGTAATTAGCAAAGGGAGTGCCTAAAAGGCCGATTAACATCGATGGAATTGCCAGTGCCATAAGCGGGAAGGTCATGGAGAAAGGCGATTCATGAGGTGCACTGCTGTGATGATGGTCACCATGTTGGTCATGATCCTCATCGCTTTCTACAGCCAGCTCTTGAGAGTTCATGGCTCCTGGACCAATAGATAGCCCCATCCGTTGCATCTGCTCAATTTTAAGCTGCTTCCGAATGTGCTCGTCATTGCCGCGAAACTCACCTTCAAAGGTACTGAAATACATGCGGAACATGTAAAAGGCAGTAATCCCAGCGGTTAGCCAGCCAACCGCCCAAAGCAGTGGATTAACAGCAAAGGTCGAACCCAAAATCTCATCTTTTGACCAGAAACCAGCAAAGGGAGGAATACCACAAATAGCTAGAGTTCCGATTAGAAAGGTGATTGCCGTAATCGGCATGTATTTTCTCAAGCCCCCCATCAAACGCATGTCTTGAGCGAGGACAGCATCATGACCAACAACATCTTCCATGCCATGAATGACAGACCCAGACCCTAAGAAGAGCATTGCTTTGAAGTAGGCATGAGTCATCAAGTGAAATAGACCCGCTCCATAGGCTCCAACTCCCATTGCCATTACCATGTATCCCAGCTGCGACATGGTGGAGTAGGCGAGTCCTTTTTTGATGTCATTCTGAGTAATAGCGATACTGGCGCCCAAAAATGCAGTCAAGGCACCTGTCCAGGCAATGATATCTGTTGCAACAGGAATGTGCTCAAAAACGGGGAACATTCGTGCAATCAAGAAGACTCCAGCAGCCACCATGGTCGCAGCGTGAATCAAAGCTGAAATTGGCGTTGGGCCTTCCATCGCATCGGGCAACCATACATGCAGAGGAAACTGAGCAGATTTTGCAACAGGTCCCAGAAATACTAAGATGCCAAA
Organism: Cyanobacteria bacterium P01_E01_bin.6; assembly: GCA_039194035.1. GTDB lineage: Bacteria > Cyanobacteriota > Cyanobacteriia > CAKZMO01 > CAKZMO01 > JBCCWF01. The sequence continues at coordinate 3,851 of JBCCWF010000306.1, forward strand.
AAATGCAGCGAGCCCTGCACTCAATGCTCCTGACGCAATGAGCTCCTCAAGGCGATCGCCGATTGCCTCAAACTCAAAGCTTCCCGTCGCCCAATAGAGTGCCAAAATGCCGAGCAACAAGCCAAAGTCACCGATTCGGTTCGTGACAAAGGCTTTTTGACACGCTTCTGCTGCCGCTTTTCGGTCAAACCAAAAGCCGATCAGCAAATAGGAACACATTCCCACCAATTCCCAAAAAATGTAAATCTGTACAAGATTTGGACTGATGACAAGTCCTAGCATTGAGGAGCTAAAGAGGCTTAGGTAAGCATAAAACCTGACGTACCCAGGATCATGAGCCATATACCCATCGGTATAGATCATGACGAGCAGAGCAACCGTTGTGACGATAACCAGCATCATTGCAGAGAGATGATCGATGGTGTATCCCATCTTTAGGCTAAAGTCTCCGGCAGATGCCCACTCAATCATGTGCTCATATGGGGCATGTCCTTGTATCTGACTCCAGAGCAACGCAATCGAAAACACCATGCCAACACCAATGAGCGACACGATGAAGACCGAACATGCGCTGCGAAAACCACTCAAGGCTTTACCGTAAGCTACCAGACCAATACCCACCAGCATTGCCCCAACGAGAGGAAATACTGGGATTAACCAGGCATACTCATAAATCGATTCCATGACCAACGCCTACTTCACACTTCTTTATATAATTTGGCAAAACCGCTTACATTGTTACATACCCAACCGCGCAAATTGCCTGGAGGTATGTACTTCTAATGAAAATCCACGATTGTTTACATTCGCAAGATTCTTGCTCTTAATCGCCTGTGTTTGCAAAGCCTAGCTTGGTGTTAGGTATCACGTTAATCATTCAGACCAAAAGGCAATACGTCTATTAAGCACTGACTCAGAGCAGATGTCGTAAACATTAATCCGAGTTTTAGGTTCCTTACTGGATTCCTTACTATAAAGACTCGACATTCTCGACATTTTTAGCGTGCATCAGAGCATCAATGTCATCTTGCCTCGTCACTCTTCCAATAATTCTGAGCTAACCATAAGAGTGAAATACACCGATTTCTGATGCCATCAACACTAGCATCAGGTCTTCGGATTAAAATTTTCTTAAGGATATATTGTTGTCATCGCATGATTTTCATGACTTCTATGCCCTCTATTGGAGAGCGTGAATGCCTACAGTCCCGACCCAATACCCCTCAGCGCTTTTATTTTCAAACAAAGTGTCACAACTCTGATCTAGCGTACGTTGGCAAAGCGCTAGTCTTTGGTCTATAGATCCTTTTCGGTGAGCTCCTCTATCCTAAGAGAGTTGTGACTGTGACGTCCCTTTTCTTCCGGGCAGAACCGATCTGAGGTGGTACTAAAAAGTAACTTCTTAAATTAGGTCTTGCGCACAATTGACGGATGGACTGACTCTTATGCCAATCACCAGTCCAGTCACCAAGAGTCACTATCACATGACGTGATCAAGCGCTCTTAAGTAAAAGATGCCTCCCTCGATAGGAGAGTTCCAAATCTTTTCAAGCAGTTGTCGTCACATGCTGGTTTCCGTTTACGTTATTTGTATGCTTGGTTTCTAGATGGAAAATTTATTCTGCATCCCTGCGTCTATTCAGAAAATATCTGTTCATGGGGCGATCGCCACCTTGAGTGCCGTTTTGTCATTACTCGCACCGATCACAGTCCCCTTGGGACAAGCCGCGTTGCAAGATAGTCCAAAAGCAGTCCTTGACGAAGCATGGCAGCTAGTTAACCGAGAGTATGTAGACGCAACGTTTAATCAAAACGATTGGCAGGAAATACGGCAAGACTTGCTGGGTCAAGAGTACTCATCGCTCGATGATGCCTATGTTGCCCTTGAAGAAGCCTTAAACCTGTTAGACGATCCCTACACCCGTTTCATGACTCCATCGGAGTTCAACGAACTGACGAGCCATACCTCAGGAGAATTCTCTGGGGTTGGGCTGCGTTTAAAAGTGGATAATACGACGCAAAATCTTATCGTTGTTGATCCCCTAGAGAATTCTCCTGCCGCCAACGCTGGGCTTCAGTCTGGCGACGTGATTCTAGCCATTGGGGATCAGCCAACCGAAGGAATGACAGTGCAAGACGCCGCTCACCTGATCCGTGGTGAGAGTGGCACTGCTGTGACTCTTAGAGTCAGTAGAGGAACTTCCCCAGAATTTGATGTGTCCCTAATCCGTGAGCGCTTAGAAATTCCTGCCGTTTTTTCATCATTGCGAACTGAGTTTGACACAAAAATCGGATTTATTCGTCTAACAGAATTTAGTGCTCACTCTGCAGAGCAAATGCAGCATGTTGTTTTGGAACTTCTTGATCAAGGCGCCGAAGCATTTGTCCTCGATCTACGTGGTAATCCTGGAGGACTGTTGCAAGCCAGTATTGATATTTCTCGGTTGTGGATGAGTGACGGATCCATTGTTCAGACCTTGGATCGCGATGGACATAGTGAGGAAGTAGCAGCAGACCACACAGCTCTAACAGATAAGCCATTAGCTGTATTAGTGGATGGGAATTCTGCAAGTTCTAGCGAAATTTTGACTGGCGCACTCATGGATAATCATCGTGCCACGGTGATTGGTAGCCAGACGTTTGGGAAAGCTCTCGTTCAGGCAGTACACGGACTCTCCGACGGATCTGGCATAGCTGTGACAGTTGCTCAGTACTATACACCTAACGGAACGGACATCAGTCAACAGGGCATTGTTCCAGATATTGAAATCGATCTGACAATTGATCAACGTCGTCGATTAGTTGCCCAACCTGATATGCGAGGTACATTGGCCGATCCTCATTATCAACAGGCCGTATCGTCTCTTCGCCCTTCTATTCTGGTACGACGCAGCGATCTTGACCTGGGATCAACACTTCGATAGACGGGAGAAAGCCATGGTGATCGTCTAAGACAAACGCTGTTTCCACGGCTGCCTCAGATTGCTTAATGGATGAATACCCCTAGGACTTGCTGAAGCCCAAACCGTGTTCTTCTGAGTACCGTTCCATGAAGCGCATGAACCTTTCCCACTGTTCAACACTCTTAATCACGTATAGGGCTTCTATGGCTGAAGGTTTTCCATTAATAAACTTGCCTTTTACTTCACGGGTAGACAACTCACCTTCTTCATCCACGAGATACATGCCCGTGATTTCTTCCATCTTTTCACTATCTAAAGCATTAGGATTCTCAAAGTAGAAGGTGGCTGTTCCATTCGTACCATCTTTGGATCGGGTTAGACGAACGTCAGGAATCACTTCTTCAGAAACACCACGAGAAAATTGAATATTAGCCATACGCTCAAATCAACTCATCAATTATTGTAAATATTGTTAAATCATCATCTCATGTCACGGGATGAGCTGTCATGTTGTGGTGAGTGACTCTAGCTTGTATGCTTTCTAGTTCAATGGCTTCAGCAAATAGTTATGTCGCTTTTCGTGAGACGTTCCAATATGAGACGCTCTAAATAAGTATCGGGACGTAATTAAAACTAAAATCTCCAATTCTGCGCTTTCCGCTTCTGCGCTTTCCGCTGTGCAGGCGGCACAGACTTTGGAGGGGCACGTTTAATGATGGCTAGCTACTCAGACATCAATCACGCTAGCTTGATCCAAACAAGTTGTGATCAATGGCGATGAGTTTTGATACCAAAAAGTTTTGATGCTAAGTAATCAAGGATGGATTATTGGTTTACTCAGTCTAAACAGCTTACTAACACTGTGCTTTTTAGGGTTTGCTTGGAAGTTAAAGCAGTTAAAATGCAAAGCCAGTGCTTGGGCTAACTCTCTTGCTCGTCTTGATCAAGAATTATCGAATGTGCTTGCAATTCAGCCCAAACGTCTATCCGTTCAATCCGAGAAGTTTCAAAACTTTCGCCGCACTTACTATACGTGGCAGTTGACTCTAGAGAAGGTTAGGCAAACGTTTATGGTGGTTCGGTTTTTAGTCAATCTATCGATGGGGTATCGAAAAAACCAAGTTGGTAAACGGCGAAGAACCCCTATGGCTGATGATTCATAAGCACATTGTTTTGGCATATGTCCCTTGATGATCCTAAGGGTCGAGTGTTTGAGTGCTTGCAACAGATAATTTCACTCGATTCGAATTTCACAAAGGCGGAGAATCATACATCACGACTTGGCAAAGTTCGCCGATTCATAACGAAGAAATGAGCGATTGAGGCCCGCGATGCGGGCCTCAATCGCTCATTTCTTCGTAAACTTTACCAAGTC
>JBCCWF010000307.1:0-8123 GCA_039194035.1 Cyanobacteria bacterium P01_E01_bin.6
CTAGCTGCTGCGAATCGTGACCTCAGATTTGAACGCACTGCAACAGGAGAATTGATTGTGAACCCACCCACAGGGGGAGGATCGGGCAAGCGAAATGCAAAAATCATCACTCAACTGGGAATTTGGGGTGAAGCAAACGAGCAGCTTGGAGAATATTTTGACTCATCAACTGGCTTTAAACTACCGAATGGGGCTAACCGATCGCCGGATGCCTCTTGGGTAAGAAGAGACCGTTGGGAAGCACTGACTCAAGACGAACAAGAAGGATTTGTTCCCCTTTGTCCAGACTTTGTTGTTGAATTGCGATCGCAGACTGACAGTCTTAAAGATCTGCGCCCCAAGATGCAGGAATATATGGAAAACGGCTCACAACTGGGGTGGTTGATCGATCCTCAAAATAAGCAAGTGGAGATTTATCGTTCAGGCCAAGCGGTTGAAGTATTAGAAAATCCCAGCACATTATCGGGTGAAGCAATTTTACCGGGATTTACGCTTTCATTGAAACGTATTTGGGCTTAAGAAATTGAGCGTCTGCTAAGGGAACAAGGAATAGATCCCTATGCATTGCCGTCTGATGATGAGGAATAGGCTGGGCTTTTCATTTCATCTCTTCTGTTTCGTTAATACCTTGGGCAGGGCATTCTTAAACCAATTCTTCTTTGTCGTGCTTCAACCAAGTGATGCCCCCGAAGCATTGATATGAGGTGCGTTGCTCACTCCATCACGATGTTTAACCCATTCACACAGCGCTATCAATGGCTCACAACAAGAGACAACAGCTGACGATATTTAATTTGCCACAGCATCTTTTTGTATTCGGCATCATCAGCCTTACCCTCTTTGGTGGCTTCTTTTGGATTATGCTCGTCAGGGCCCCATTTGAAGCAGCCTTGAATGCACGAGGTATGACAACCACTGCAACCGTAACGTATGTTAGTCCTCCCTATCGCCGGAGACTAAGGAGTCGGGGTCGGTCTCAAGATGTCACCTATGAGTTCTTTGATCAATCTGGCATCATTTACCAAGATGTGATCACGCGTAGTCGTTCCGGCAATACCTCTGTTCAGCCCGGTCGAGAGTTTGAGCTAATCTACCTTCCTGAAGCCCCCCATAGACATCATTCAGACTTGCACCCCCAAGGATCTATTCAGCAAACGCTGATCCTGACGTTCATCTTTTTCACGATAACGACTGTCATGTCAGTGTTCTGGTTTCAGAAGCTACCCAACAATTGGGCAGGTGTTCGCCTCTTTCCACCATTCTCTTACCGCTTGAAATTAAAGGCCACGTCATCTAAGAGATGAGGACAATAAAATCATTGCTGGGGGACGATTATACGGATTACACCTTTAGATTCAGGTATTAGACGACAGAACTGTCGGATAACACCTTAGATAGCAGAATTAGACGACAGATTTGTCGTTGAATATATAGTTAGACCTTTGAAACAAATATGTGGAATCAACGATACGCTAGCGACGATTACGTATACGGAACGGAACCGAATTCTTTCCTCGCCGAGCATGCAGATATTCTGGTAGGCCCCGTACTGTCATTAGCAGAAGGCGAAGGCCGAAACGCCGTTTTTCTTGCCTCACTAGGCTTGAAAGTCCATGGCGTTGATGGTTCAGAAGTGGGCCTTGCAAAGGCACAAGCGTTAGCAATTTCAAAGGGCGTAGAAATTCAAACAGAAGTGGCTGACCTTAAGATATTTGAGCCGCCTGCGAATTTTTATGGATCGGTCATTTCGATTTCAGCGCATCTACCAAGTACGATTAGAAACAGACTGTACCCATTAGTCGAGCGATCCCTGAAAGCCGGTGGAATTCTTCTTCTTGAGGCTTACTCAGAAGATCAAATTGTTCGAGATACTGGTGGTCCAAAGGATCTTGACATGCTGATGACACGCGCCAAAGTTGAACACGAGTTTTCGAACTGTGAGCCGATTCTTTCACAGGAAATCGAGCGAGAAGTCTGTGAGGGAAAGCATCATACGGGCATGGCCTCAGTTGTACAGTTCATCGCTAGAAAAATGTTCTAACATGGGCCTGCAAGGGACGCTCGAAACACGCTACTGATTAGCGCTTTAAAATAATTCTCGCGCCCCTGAGGTCAATCCATTGGGCAGTTTGAACCTTGGGCCAAGACGGTATTTGAGAAGTTATCTGTGAGTTGACTTCTCGGCGAGAATGGTGGTTGCACAATCTTCCGAAGTAATGAGCAAGAGTGTTGTACGAAAACTCGATGGCCGCTTTGAATCAATCGCCTCAAGCCTCAAGCTGCCTTCTTATCAAGGTGGAGTCACACAAAACTCACAGATTGTAATCTCTGCTCTAGAATTCGAGTAAATCCTTATGAAGTCAGATATTATGCGCCCAACTGTTTACTATTTTGAGATTCCGGTCAATGATCTAGAACGTGCGATCGCTTTCTACAGCGCGGTCTTTGGTTGCCAGTTCGATCGTGTTGAAGTTGATGGCAACCAAATGGCTAACTTTCCATCGTTGGAGGGGGGATCTGGTGCGTCTGGTGCTTTGGCTAAAGGGGATAGTTACATCCCAGATACACAAGGGGTTCGAGTTTACTTTGACACTGAGAGCATTGACGACACGCTCGCCAAGGCAGTCGCTGCGGGTGGGAAGGTTTTGTATCCAAAAGCATCCATTGGTGAGCTTGGCTGGGTGGCTGAGTTTGAAGATAGTGAAGGCAACTGTATTGCTCTGAGTCAACCGTTGTTGGGCTGAAGATAAGTGGATTGTTCTTTGATGTAATAAGGTAGGTTCTTAATCAGTCAGCCGCTGCACCACGGTCGTTGGACAGCGGACTGTTGCAAACTGTTGGCGGTGAGGTAAAGGTTACTGACAGCCGCTGATGACAACCGTTAGACCACTTAATCTATCGTTAGTTACTCGCTCTCCCCCGTTGAATGACTATCGATCGCCCCATAACAGCCGCCAATCTTCACAACTTCCTCATCATTGACTCCCAATAATGCATAGGCTTATCCCTATGCAAAGCAAAAATTCCCGCTACGAAAAAAGCTCAGAACAAGCGTTGTCAAAAAGTTGTAGAGTTTACGAGAAGAACACCTGCACTGGTGATGAGGATCACTCCCCTGGGAACACATCACAAATACCGTATTCTTACGGAGGCGTTCACAGCATCTACATCAAATAAGGTGAAGCGCCAAGCTAGGTCTCGTAAAATGAACATAAATGCTGCTGGCTGGTGTGTCGATGATCAGAACTCAACTAGGAAATGAAGGCATTCATATTTTTTTCTCAGGTGGTGCGGATGGGCTGATCAACTACCTGCTCCCTTACTCGATAGAGGATGCCATTGTTTTAAGAGAGAACAGCGCGGGAAGATTTAGGGAGATTATTCCTGGGCCTGTAATGAAAATTACTTGTGACAGCGAAGAAACCCTTTATAGAGTCTTCTCGTATAACTCAGACTGGATTTCAACTCTGAAAGATTTTAGAAATATTGTATTTTTTGTTGGAGATGAATTACGGGCATGTGAATCTGTAGTTAGCCCTATTACAGGTTCAATCATGTCTAATCAATCAGGAAATGACGCATCCATCGAGCAAGATATCTTTATCAGATTAAGCCAGTTAACTCTAGCAACTGGGAAACTTTTCTCAGTTGTCGATATGGTATCCGACACTCTCATATGGACGAGTCGACTTGAGAATCCATTTGGTGACGTACCGTATACGGTTTGGCAGCGTCGCAATCATCAAGGACACATTCCTGATGAGCTGCGCGATTACAAAGTCGCCTTATCTCAATATGGAGCTAACTCAAAATTGTCCGTAGACCTATTGGATTTTAAAAAGCCTCATCTCACGGACTTTTCATATAACGCTTACCTGTTACCAAGCAGTCTCAGTGAAGACCCATCGACCGTCATTCAGGTCACGGTTGATGCCTGGACAGGGATGCTACCCGATGGCACGCCAGTACGAGTCTCAACTCATACGAAGCCTATCATTCTCGTCCCTTAGGCTTCTTTGTTCCATTTCCATTCCCGTTAATAGGAGCATCCTGAGCATTTGATTCAGGGTGCTTCTGCGTTTTCCGTGGCGTAGGATTGTCGAAGGAGTGTCCGTATATCCTGTAAAGCTCAAAAAGTTGAGTAGAAGGTGGATGTAGGAACACCATTACCAGCGATATGTCATGCGCATCAAGGCGATCGCCCTTCAGATACCCCACCAAATTCGGAATAGTGTCTTTGAAATCCTCAACCGTGCGATCGCCCATCGCAGCACGAATCAAATCAATCCCTTCTTGGTATGGGAGTCTTTGTGAAATGAATGAGCCTAGTGCTTGACGCGCCTCCTCAAGAAAAGTTGCCCCGTAGAGGATCGCCATAATCTCAAAAAACGTATATGGCGTCCTACCATCTTCCTTTACGAGTGCGTTTCTATCCGTAAGCTGTCGTATCGTCCCACCTCTAGGATCTGCGCTCAAGTTCTCTAAACTTGTTGCCGACTTGTTCTTGGAGATATTTAGAACATTGTTGGCACTGTTCCCTTTTTTGTTAAAGGTTCCCTCAACCCAAGCATTAAAACTGCTATACGGAGAGACTTCAACGGAAAAATTCAGGATATTAGCTAGCTCTATCAACCCTTCGAGAACAAAACCGTTCTTCGTCCTTGGAGTAGAGTCATTGTTATTCATTATCAGCCCAGCTAAAGACACACGAAGCACATGTCTATTGTGCCTGTTATAGCGGCAATCGCAAAGAGAACCCAGGAATTTACTAGTTATCGTTCATTAATTCGTTGATAATTCATAAAAATCCGTTGCACTCTAATTAAAACTAGGCTAAGGTGGTATCACCTTGTTAATGAGGAGTTAACTCATGAAGACTCTAAAAAAAGAGGAATCAACGCATATCAGGATCAACCTTAAGGACAAAGCTCGCATTGACAGGCTTTTCGCGGAAAAACATCAATGGCAGGCTATTCAGTTTTTGCTGGATGAGTACGAGAAGTACGAGAGCCTTTTGAAGGCTTCGTAAGGGAAATAACGAATGCGGGAGAATGTGTCGCGTCGCATATTGAAGCTTGCCTAATTTTATCATTCCGTAACGGAAAACTATAAACCCAGTAAGAAGGCGATCGCCTCATAAAAATGCGACGCATAGTTAAGCCCCCAAGCCCCTAATGCGTCGCAGTCCACGAAATTTATTTGGATCAATAAATGAACCCAACAATCAGCATTCTATCCGAAATCGACGAAAGCCTCCACGAGTCCCTGACCTCTTATCTCGAGACTCATCCCGATTGGGATCAGGATCGGGTATTTTCAGCAGCTCTGTCTCTGTTCCTACTGCAAAACGGAACGAGCACCAGCCTGGATGCAACACGCAGCTATCGTCAGACAGCTCGTGTCTATCTCGACTCACTGTTTAGAGATGCGGCATGAGGTGCGCCATGAACGTTGAGGAAAGATACGCGATCGCCCACCAGATAGTCAACGGAATTTACTTCCGCTGCGAGGCCGTTGAGGCCAATCAAATTATCAGTCGCACGCATTTACTGCATGGTGAGGTGACGGTAAATGCGATCGCCGCCGTTCTCAGGCATGAGTACGTAACGCCTGCGTACGATGCGACACGAAAAAGCATCAGAAGCTTAGCAAAAAAGTACAAAGACGATCTTCGCAAAGCCTGTTATGGGCTTCTGCGCCGCCGAGTTGATGGTGCTGTATCGCCAACTGCGCGACAGATCTATGCAAAGTACCTTGCTCAGATGGAGGAAGCGGCATGACAGTCATTCAGTTGCAACCTTACCTGGCAATGGACAAATGGATTGAGACTGCTGATGAGTTGTTAGCCATGGGTGAAGGTGGTCTAACCGATGGTGAACTGAATTGGCTGTTGGCGATCGCCCACCTAAAATACCTCGCTAAAACGATTCGAGGTGCCGCCCATAAACAGCAGTGGAGCATAGTGCTACGGTCTTTCCTTCAGATAGCACAGCAAAACATATCCATCGCTGCAATTGTCGGCAAACTGACGACTCAGGAGCATTTGTTGATGGAGCACCTGTCCGCTGGGGTGGCGATCGCACAACAGATGTATCCGGCGATGGATTGGTGTTCGGAGATTGAAAAAGAAGAGTTTGGGAGGGAAGGTAACTAATGAATATGGGAATTGAGCCAAAAGAATTGCGCCGAGATCGGGACTGGCCTCCCTTGGGGTCATCTCAGGAGGTGATGTACGAGCATTACCGGAAAAGCTATGGCCGCACCATCGCTGACAATTTCTTGGCCATAGTAAACGGCAATCCTATCGCAACGGTGCCGACACTGAAACAATACATCGCTATCAAAGCCTTGTCGGAGGGCAAAGGCAGAGGCATGTTGATGAACGAAATATGCGAACGCATGGCAGTAATCGGTGGAGCAAATGCAATCGTTCGACACCAAAGTGCAGTTTCTAATGCGCAAGTCAAGGGGTTAATGGGCAGGCTTAGATGTAATGGCGATCGCCGCTTCACGTACTTCTTAAACGAGCGAGGCAAAGCCGCAATCAAGGCTTTTGAAGCTAAGTATGGTACTGAGAATCCAATTGAGAAATGGGCAGAAGAAGAGCAGTTTAATGCTCAAAATTCTGCTGAGAAACGATTAGCCAAGGCTGGACGGAAAGTAAAAGAAACTCTGTTGGGGGTGACAGAGTATGTCATTTTGAGAACTCTCATAGAAAACAGTGAGGACAGCAATTTATTCCCATCAAATATTCATGAGCTTGCATTAAAAAGAGCTGAAAAGTACGACATAAATCTAACAATGCAAAACGTCAGAGAACGAATAAAAGTAGCCTTTCGACGTGGGTATGTTCAGCGCCGTAAAACTGACATTCATCGCAAACCCTACGCCTACTCAATAAGTGAAGAGGGGATGGAAAAGGTGACCAAATATGAGGCGAAACTCAATGAGGCGAAGGAGGAAGCGGCATGAGTCACTCTATAGAGCAATTATTGGCTGACGAATTCATCAAGAAAAAATGCCCGCAAATCTATCAAAACCTTCTTCAACAACAGAAGGAACAGAAGGATAGACAGGAACAAGAGGAAAGTAATGCTTCAAAAATGAAGCATTCACCACCAGAAGTAACGGTTATTTCTTAGTAACAAAAACCCCGCGATACCAAGTGAGGGCGATCGCGGGGTATGGGATTTTCAAAAGAGAAAAAAATGCTTACCCAAGATTATACATCACAAAAATCTGAGTATCAGCCTGTTCGTTCAAGTGAAGAGTTTAACGATGCTCTTCAACAGCGAAAGAACCAATCTTATGACGAGTTTCTGTTAAGCCCGTATTGGCAAGATGTGCGATCGCTAGTCTTGCGTCGTGACAAATATTGCCAAGCTTGCGGATCTCACGAACTTCTTCAGGTTCATCACAAAACATATGAGCACCGTGGTGATGAGTTAAGACACCTGGACGATCTAACAACATTGTGTGAGCAGTGTCATTTTGAGTTGCATGGAGGTAAATGATGCCTATCTTCAGAGTTCAGCACAACGAGTTTTATACCTGCATTTCCAACGCAGCAATCAGAGATCACCGACTTAGCCTAGGAGCGAAGGGGCTGCATCATTTACTGCTCAGCAACACAGATGAATGGGATATCAGCGTCAGGAATTTAGCATCCATCTGCAAAGAAGGCAGGATTGCGATCGCTAATTTCATCAAAGAACTTGAAAACTTTGGATACCTCACTCGTGAACAAGTCCGAGCGAAAGGTGAGTTCTCCAAGACGATTTACGACGTTAGGGAGCTACCTGAAGGGACAAAAGTAGAATTCACCAATGATTCACCCGTGATCACATTTCCTGACCACGGCACCGTGGTCAGGTTTACCGCGATCGGTGACACCGCGATCGGTGTCACCGCGATCGGTGACACCGTGATCGGTAAACCGAGCCACATAGAAGTAACAAAAGAAAGAAGTAACAGAAAGAAAGAAGGTTACTGCTCAGGCTTAAGAAAATCCCTATTTTTATCGGCAGTCATCCACATGGTGTCAGTCTGGAGTAGCTCAATATATTGTTGAATCCCTTTGAGCAAGAAAGATTCACCTCCAAAGCTAAGTGAAGCTGACATCC